>NZ_AZND01000032.1:0-25407 GCF_000576205.1 Methylibium sp. T29
GCGGCGCCCGCCGCCGGCAGCCCGGCGAAACGCGACCTCGCGAGGCGCTGGGTGGCACTGCAGCAGGATTCGTTGGACGCCGCGGCGCGCAGCATCGTCGAGGCACCGGCTCGGCAGTTGCTGGGTGCGGCCGAACCGGTATTGCGAAGCAAGGTGCCGGCCGACAAGCGCGATGCCGTGGCGAAGCAGCTGCAGGACGAGGCGCGCAAGTACGCCGACGAGCTCACGCCGGTGGTACGCAAGCGGGCCCAGGAGCTGGCCCAGAGCCAGATGCTGGCGGCGGTGGAAGAGAAATACACCGAGGACGAACTGCGCCAGGTCGTCGGCTTCTACGAATCGCCGGTGTTCAAGAAGCTGCAGCAGACGCAGCCGCCGATCGAGCAGGCGCTGGGCCAGAAGCTGCTTGCCGGCGTCCAGCCGACCGTCGAGACGAAGGCCAAGGCGCTGCAGGCCACGATGGCGAAGATCCTCGGCGTCTCGCCCGCACCGGTCGGCGGTGGCGCGAGCGCGCCGGCCGGCAGCGGCCTCAAGCCGTCTGCGCCGAAGAAGCTGGGCGCCCCGTCCGCCGACAAGCCCTGACCGGCCGTGACACGCGCTACAACTTTTCCGCCGGGCCGGCCACGCTGCCGGAGCCGGTGCTGGCCCAGGCGGCCGCCGAGATGCTCGACTGGCGGGGCAGCGGCATGGGCGTCATGGAGATGAGCCACCGCGGCCGCGAGTTCGACGAGATCTTCGCGCGCACCGAGTTGCGGCTGCGCGAGCTGCTAGCCGTTCCGGCCGAGTTCAAGATCCTCTTCATGCAGGGCGGTGCGATCGCCGAGAACGCGATCGTGCCGATGAACTTGTCCCGCGGCGGCGTGACCGACCACGTGGTGACCGGCCTGTGGTCGATCAAGACCCGGCAGGAGGCGCTGCGCTATGGCGAGGCGCACGTCGTCGCGAGCAACGAGGCCGACGGTGCCGCCAACCACACCACCCTGCCCGCTCCCGCGACCTGGCGGCTCAGCGCGAACGCGAGCTACGTGCACGTGTGCAGCAACGAGACCATCAACGGCGTGGAGATGCACGAACTGCCCGACCTGCGGGCGCTCGGGTGCGACGCACCGCTCGTGATGGACTGCTCCTCGCACATCGGCTCGCGGCCCATCGAGTGGACACGCGTCGGACTCGCCTACGCCGGTGCGCAGAAGAACATCGGCCCCTCCGGCCTGACGTTGGTGTTCGTGCGCGAGGACCTGCTCGGCCATGCGCTCCCCTTCTGTCCCAGCGCCTTCGACTACGCCGTCGTCGCCGCGAACGGCTCGATGTACAACACGCCGCCGACGTACTCCATCTACATTGCCGGCCTGGTATTCGAGTGGATGGCGGCCCAGGGTGGCGTGGCGGCGCTCGAGCAGCGCAACATCGAAAAGCGACGCTGCTGTACGACGCAATCGATGGCTCGGCCTTCTACACCAACCGCGTCGCGCGCGAGGCCCGCTCGCGCATGAACGTCCCCTTCTTCCTGCCCGACGACCGGCTGTATGCCCCGTTCCTGGCGGGCGCCGAGGAGCACCGCCTGCTGCAGCTCAAGGGGCACAAGAGCGTGGGCGGCCTGCGGGCCTCGATCTACAACGCCATGCCGCTGGCTGGAGTGCAGGCACTGGTGACCTACATGCGAGAATTTGCGCAACGCCATGGCTGATTCCGCTGCCTCACCCCTCGACCCCGCGCTGCTGGGCTTGCGCCAGCAGATCGATGCCGTCGACCGCGAGTTGCTGGCCCTGCTGAACCGCCGTGCGTCGCTAGCGCAGGAGGTAGGCGGCATCAAAAAGCGCGAAGGCTCGGTGGTGTTCCGCCCCGAGCGCGAGGCCCAGGTGATCGACGGCCTGAAAGCCTCGAATCCCGGCCCGCTGCAGGCAGACAGCGTGGCACCGATCTGGCGGGAGATCATGTCGGCCTGCCGCGCCCTAGAGACGCCGACGCGCGTGGCCTACCTTGGCCCGGCCGGCACCTTCAGCGAACTCGCGGCCCTGGGCTACTTCGGCAGCTCGATCGTGCGCGTGCCCTGCGCCAGCATCGATGAGGTGTTCCGTACCACGACCGCAGCCGCGGCCGACTTCGGCGTCGTCCCCGTCGAGAACTCGACCGAGGGCGTGGTGGCGCGATCGCTGGACCTGCTGCTGACGACGCCGCTGTTCCTGATCGGCGAGACCAGCCTGTTCGTGCGCCACAACCTGCTGCGCCAGACCAATTCGCTGGCGGGCATCCAGGCCGTGTGCGCGCATCCCCAGGCGCTCGCGCAATGCCACGGCTGGCTCAGCTATCACCTGCCCGATGTCGAGCGCCGGCCGGTTGCCAGCAATGCCGAGGGGGCCCGGTTGGCTTCGCTCGACCCCGGCCTCGCCGCCGTGGCGAGCGAACGTGCCGGCAGCGAGTTCGGACTGCACGTCGTCGCGCCGGCCATCCAGGATGACCCGCACAACCGCACCCGCTTCGTGATCGTCACGCACCCCGATCGGCACCCGCAGCCCAAGGCCTCCGGCCACGACTGCACCAGCCTCGTGGTGTCGGTCAACAACCGGCCCGGTGCGGTGCACGACATGCTGGTGCCGCTGAAGCAGCACGGCGTGTCGATGACGCGCTTCGAGTCGCGCCCCGCCCGCAGCGCCGATCAGTGGGAGTACTACTTCTACATCGACCTGCAGGGCCACCCCGACGAGCCGGCCGTCGCCGCGGCGCTGGCCGAATTGCGCGCGGCCTGCTCCTTCTTCAAGCTGTTGGGCACCTACCCGCTCGACGTCCACTGATTGCCGCCCCATGTTCAACCAACTCGGCGTGATCGGTTGCGGCCTGATGGGCGGCTCGTTCGCGCTGGCGCTCAAGCGCGCCGGCCTCGTGAAACGCGTGGTCGGCTACAGCAAGTCGCCGTCGACCACCGAGAAGGCGAGGCGCCTGGGTGTGATCGACACCGCGGCCGAATCGGCGCTGCTGGCCGTCTCGGGCTCCGACCTGGTGCTGCTGGCCGTGCCGGTGGCGGCCACCGAGGCCACCTTGAAGGCCATCCGCCACCTGGTTGAGCCCGGCGTGATGCTGATGGATGTGGGCAGCACCAAGCGAGATGTGGTCGACGCCGCTCGGCGGGTCCTGAAGGACAAGGTTGGGTGTTTCGTGCCGGCCCATCCGATCACCGGCAAGGAAGTCTCGGGGATCGAGAACGCCGACGCCTACCTCTACGCCAACCGCCAAGTCATCCTGACGCCGCTGGCGCAGACCGATGCGGCGCTGGTGCAGAAGGCCACCGACGTATGGGCCGCCATCGGCTGCCAGGTGCTCAAGATGAGCCCGGAGAACCACGACGCCGCATTCGCGGCCGTCAGCCACCTGCCGCACCTGCTGGCCTTCGCCTACTTCGCCTCGGTCGCCAAGCAGCCGGCCGGACGCGACTTCCTCTCGCTGGCGGGCCCGGGTTTCCGTGATTTCACCCGCATCGCTGCCAGCGACCCGGTGATGTGGCGCGACGTGCTGATGAGCAACCGCGAAGAGATCCTGAAGCAGTCGCAACGATTCCGCCACACGCTCGATGCACTCGAGCACGTGATGAAGCTCGGCAACAGCGAGGCGCTCGAAGACCTGATCCGCAACGCCTCGGAAATGCGTGCCGGCTGGCAGATGAGCAGCCCGAAGCCGGGCGGCAGCCGCTGAGCGTGGCGACCCCACGCGCCTTCCTCGACATCCCCCGCTCCAGGCCGCGGGCGGCACGGTGCGGCTGCCTGGCTCCAAGAGCATTTCCAACCGGGTGCTGCTGCTCGCCGGCTTGTGCGCCGGCCGTACGCGGGTGCTCGACCTGCTCGATTCCGACGACACCCAAGTCATGCTCGACGCGCTGCGCGCGCTCGGCTGCGACATCGAGACCGACGGCGCGGCGCGGGTCGTCACCGGCCTCGGCGGGCGGCTGGCCGTGCGCGAGGCCCGGCTCTTCCTCGGCAACGCCGGCACCGCGATGCGGCCGCTGGCCGCAGCGCTGGCGCTGCTGGCGGCCGACCAGGGGGCGCGCTTCGAACTCAGCGGCGTGCCGCGCATGCACGAGCGGCCGATCGGCGACCTGGTCGATGCGCTGCGGCCCCTGGGCTGCACGATCACCTGCCTGGCCAATGAAGGCTATCCACCGCTACGGCTCGAACGCGGCACGCTGAAGCTGGACGCGCCGATCCGAGTGCGCGGCGACGTCTCCAGCCAGTTCCTGACCGCGCTGCTGATGGCGCTGCCGCTGGTCGCCGCACGCCAATCGATCACGATCGAGGTCGATGGCGAATTGATCTCCAAACCCTACATCGAGATCACGCTGGCGCTGCTGGCGCGCTTCGGCATTTCGGTGCAGCGCGAAGGCTGGCAACGCTTCGTCATCCCGCAGGGCAGCGCCTACCGGTCGCCGGGCGAGATCGCCGTCGAGGGCGATGCCTCGTCGGCCTCGTACTTCATCGCGGCCGGGGCCATTGCCGCCGCTGACACGCCCTTGCGCATCGAAGGGGTCGGCTCCGCATCGATCCAGGGCGACATCCGCTTCGTCGAAGCGGCCCGTGCGATGGGCGCCGACATCACCGAGGAAGCGAACGCCCTCGTGGTACGCCGCGGCGCCTGGCCGCTGACCGCGATCGCGCTCGACTGCAACCACATTCCCGACGCCGCGATGACGCTGGCGGCAATGGCCTTGTATGCGACCGGCACCACGCGGTTGACCAACATCGCGAGCTGGCGGGTCAAGGAGACCGACCGCATCGCCGCCATGGCCATCGAGCTCCGTAAGTTCGGCGCCACGGTTTTGGAAGGCACCGACTTCATCGAGGTCACACCGCCGGCGCGCTGGCAGGCTGCGGCGATCCACACCTACGACGACCACCGCATGGCGATGTGCGCCTCGCTGGCGGCCTTCAATCCGCTGGCCGGCGGCGACGTGCCGGTGCGCATCCTGGACCCGCGCTGCGTCAACAAGACCTTCCCGGCCTACTTCGACGCCCTGTTCGGCGTGACCCGCGCCCGGACCGACCGCGTCCCGGTGCTGACCGTCGACGGGCCCACAGCCTCGGGCAAGGGCACGCTCGGCAGTGCGCTCGCCGAACGACTGGGCTATCACCATCTCGACTCCGGAGCCCTCTACCGTGCCACGGCCCTGGCCGCGCTGCGCCAGGGCGTACCGGCCGGCGATGAAGCCGCCGTTGCGGCGATCGCGCGCGCGCTGCCGCTGCGCTTCGAGAACCAGCAGACGCTGCTGGCCGGTGAGGATGTCAGCGACGAGCTCCGCCACGAGGCGGTCGGTAGCCTGGCCTCGCAGATCGCGGCCCTGCCCGCCGTGCGTCAGGCGCTGGTGGAGTTGCAGCTCGCCTTCCGCCGCCTGCCCGGCCTGGTGGCCGATGGGCGGGACATGGGCACAGTGATCTTCCCCGGCGCCGCGCTCAAGGTCTTCCTCACTGCCAACAGCGAACAGCGCGCCAGCCGGCGGCATAAGCAGTTGATTTCAAAGGGAATTTCAGCTAATATTGAAAGTCTCCGGGCCGACTTGGAGGCACGTGACGCTCGCGATCAGCATCGCAGCGTGGCGCCCTTGAAGCCGGCCGAGGATGCCCGGTTGCTCGACAACTCGGCCCTGTCCGTCGAAACCTCGGTGGATCAGGTGCTGGATTGGTGGGACGCCGTGCAGCCCTTCGGTTCTCGCGCCACGCACGAGGATTGACGGGCGCCCCAGGTCCGCGGCTTCCCCTCAGCACTGCAAGGTGCGCTGAAGCGGCGGTTCTTTCAACCTAACCCGCCACGCAAGTGGCAAATCGCCGGAACGCCGGCCTCAGGAAACCCCAATGAGTCAAACCGCAACTGCCTCGTCGCAAGGCATGGAATCGTTCGCCGCCCTGTTCGAGGAGTCGCTCAAGCGCTCCGACATGCGTGCTGGCGAGGTGATCACTGCCGAGGTGGTCCGCATCGAGCACAGCTTCGTGGTCGTCAATGCCGGCCTCAAGAGCGAAGCCTATGTGGCGATCGAAGAGTTCAAGAACGACCAGGGAGAGCTCGAAGTCCAGGTCGGCGACTTCGTCTCCGTCGCGATCGACGCGATCGAGAACGGTTACGGCGACACCATCCTGTCGCGCGACAAGGCCAAGCGCCTCGCGTCGTGGATGTCGCTCGAGACCTCGCTCGAGTCCGGCGACTTCGTGACCGGTACCGTCAACGGCAAGGTCAAGGGCGGCCTGACCGTGCTGGTCAACGGCATCCGTGCCTTCCTCCCCGGCTCCCTGCTCGACACGCGTCCGGTCAAGGACATGACGCCGTTCGAGGGCAAGACCATGGAGTTCAAGGTCATCAAGCTCGACCGCAAGCGCAACAACGTCGTGCTGTCACGCCGCGCCGTGGTCGAGGCCTCGATGGGTGAAGAGCGCGCCAAGCTGCTCGGCACGTTGCGCGAAGGCGCCTTCGTCAACGGCGTGGTCAAGAACATCACCGAATACGGCGCATTCGTCGACCTCGGCGGCATCGACGGCCTGCTGCACATCACCGACATGGCCTGGCGCCGCGTGCGTCACCCGAGCGAGGTGGTCACGGTCGGTCAGGAACTGACCGCCAAGGTGCTGAAGTTCGACGCCGAGAAGAACCGCGTCTCGCTGGGCCTCAAGCAGATGGGCGACGACCCGTGGGTCGGCGTCTCGCGTCGCTACCCGACCGGCACCCGCCTGTTCGGCAAGATCACCAACATCGCCGACTACGGCGCGTTCGTCGAGATCGAGCCCGGCATCGAAGGCCTGGTGCACGTCTCGGAGATGGACTGGACCAACAAGAACATCGCCCCGTCCAAGCTCGTCACGCTGGGCGAAGAGGTCGAGGTCATGGTGCTCGAGATCGACGAGGACAAGCGCCGCATCAGCCTGGGCATGAAGCAGTGCAAGGCCAACCCGTGGGACGAATTCGCGCAGAACCACAAGCGCGGCGACAAGCTCAAGGGCCCGGTCAAGTCGATCACCGACTTCGGCGTGTTCGTCGGCCTGGCTGCCGGCATCGACGGCCTGGTGCACCTGTCCGACCTGTCCTGGCACGAGCCGGGCGAGGCCGCCGTGCGCAACTACAAGAAGGGCCAGGAAGTCGAGGCCCTCGTGCTGGCGATCGACGTCGAGCGCGAGCGCATCTCGCTGGGCATCAAGCAGCTCGACGGTGATCCGTTCGCCACCTTCACCACGCTCAACGACCGTGGCGCGACGGTGACGGGCAAGGTCAAGACGGTCGACGCGCGCGGCGCCGAGATCCAGCTGACCGACGACGTGACCGGCTACCTTCGCGCCAGCGAAATCTCCCGCGATCGTGTGGAAGACGCCCGCAACGTGCTGAAGGAAGGCGACGAAGTCACGGCGCTGATCATCAACGTCGACCGCAAGACGCGTTCGATCCAGCTGTCGATCAAGGCCAAGGACAACGTCGATAACCAGGAAGCCATGCAGCGCCTGGCCCAGACGTCCGAACGTGAAAACGCCGGCACCACGAGCCTCGGCGCCCTGCTGAAGGCCAAGCTGGACCAGAACAACTCCTGAGTCCCGCCGAGGCTGGAGACCTTATAGGGTTTCCAGCCTGCGCGCATGCCCTTTGCCCCCGAGGGCATGCGCGCAGGCCACAGTGCCCGGATCCAGGCCAACGAACGCCGCATCTATCATGACCCGCTCCGATCTCGTGGCCCTGCTGGGTGAGCGTTTCAGCCAGCTGACGCACCGCGACACCGAGTTCGCGGTCAAGACCATCCTCGACGCGATGAGCGATGCGCTCGCGCGCGGTCACCGCATCGAGATCCGCGGCTTCGGCAGCTTCTCGATCAATCGCCGTCCTCCGCGCATGGGGCGCAATCCCCGCTCGGGCGAGCAGGTGGTGATCCCGGAGAAGCTCGTCCCGCACTTCAAGCCCGGCAAGGCCCTCCGGGAAGCGGTCGATGCACACACCGCCGCACTCGAGGCCGAGGCTCACCAGACCGCGCGCGACGAACCCACGACCTGAGCACGACGAGGCACCCGCTTCGGTCCCGTTGCCGTCGCTAGAATCGTTGGCGATGCGTGCTCTCAACTGGCTCCTGCGAGCCGCCATCTTCTTTGCGCTGTTCGCGTTTGCGCTGAACAATCAGCACGACGCCGCGCTCAAGTGGTTCTTCGGCCATGAATGGCGCGCTCCGATGGTGTTCATCGTTCTCGGCGCCTTCGGCCTCGGCTGTGCGCTGGGCATCTTCGCGATGCTGCCGAGCTGGTGGAAGCACCGCCGCGTCGCCCAGCAGCAACTGCCGCGTACCGAGACCGCGACGACGATGCTCGATGCCGACGCCGCGCGCAGCACCGAGCCTTCCTTCCCCGAACACCCGCCCCGCGATGGACTTTGATCCGCTGACCACGCTGCCGCTGGCGCTGCTCGGCCTGATGGTGGCCTTCGCGCTCGGCTGGCTGGCTTCGCGCTTCGACGTCCGCCAGTGGAAGCGCGAGCAACAGGAATCGCCGAAGGCCTACTACAAGGGCTTGAACCTGCTGCTCAACGAACAGCAGGACAAGGCGATTGACGCCTTCATCGAGGCGGTGCAGCACGACCCGGGCACCTCTGACCTGCATTTCGCGCTCGGCAACCTGTTCCGCCGACGAGGCGAGTACGAGCGTGCGGTACGGGTCCATCAACACCTGCTCGGTCGCGGTGACCTGCCCGCCACCGAACGCGAGCGTGCCCAGCACGCGCTGGCGCAGGACTACGTGAAGGCCGGTCTGTTCGACCGCGCCGAGGCGGCCTTCCGTGCACTCGAGGGCACGGCGTTTGCCACCGATGCGCGCCTCGAGCTGTTGACGCTGCACGAGCGCTCGCGCGACTGGCATGCCGCCATCGAGACGGCTCGCAAGCTGGAGGCCGCAGGCGCCGGCTCCTTCGCCAACCGCGTGGCGCACTACGGCTGCGAGATCGCGCTGGAAGCGGATGCACGCCGCCGCCCCGATGAAGCGGAGGAAGCCCTGCGCAAAGCGCGCGAAGCTGCGCCGCAGGCACCGCGACCGCGGGTCATCGCCGGGCAGCGCCTCGCGCGCGCCGGCCAGCATCGCGAAGCACTCTCGGCATGGGACGAACTTCTCGCCACGCAGCCGGGCGCCTTCGCGCTGATCGCATCGGACTATGCCAACAGCGCGCTGGCCTGCGGTGACGCAGCCGACGCCCGCGGGCGGCTGGAAGCCGTTTACGACCGTGTTCCGAGCCTCGACATCGTGACGGCGCTGCAACAGCTCGAACCGGATCCGGCCGCGCGCCACGAACGATTGCGCCGTCACCTGCAGGCACACCCGACGCTGTCGGCCGCATCGGCCCTGCTGAAGGAGCAGCAGGCTCAAGGACTGGTCCCAACGTCGACCGATGCTGAGCAGTTGCAGCAGATCACGGCCGCCGCCGGCCGGCCGATCCGGCGCTTCCGCTGCGCAGCCTGCGGCTTCGAGGCGCAGCACTACTTCTGGCAATGCCCCGGGTGCCACAGCTGGGACAGCTATCCGCCCACGCGGTTGGAGGACCAGTGAAGAAGCCGGTGCGCGACAAGACCGAGCTCGGCCGTGCACGCGTGCTGGTGGTCGGCGACGTGATGCTGGATCGCTACTGGTTCGGTGCCGTGGAACGGATTTCGCCGGAGGCGCCAGTGCCAGTGGTGCGCGTCACGCGCGAGGAGGAACGCCTCGGCGGGGCCGCCAACGTGGCACTCAACGTCAAGTCACTCGGTGCCCGCGCGACCCTGCTGACCGTGGTCGGTGACGACGAACCGGCGCGCACGCTGAAGCGCCTGCTGGAGCGCGACGGCATCGATACGTTGCTGGGCAGCGACCCGCAGCTCTACACCATCGTCAAGCTGCGGGTGATCGGCCGCTCGCAACAGCTGATCCGCATCGATTTCGAGAACCAGCCCGACCACGAGGTGCTGGCCGAGATGCTGCAGGCCTACGAAACCACGCTCGCCGAGCAGGACGCGGTGCTGTTCTCCGACTACGGCAAGGGCGGGTTGGAACACATCCCGCGCATGATTGAATTGGCACGCCGCTCAGGCAAGCCAGTGCTCGTGGATCCCAAGGGCAGCGACTACCGCCGCTACGCGGGCGCCAGTGTGATCACACCGAACCGTGCCGAACTCGCGCAGGTCGTCGGCGCCTGGAGCAGTGAGGCGCAGTTGCGTGAGCGCGCCCAGGCGCTGCGCGTCGAGCTGGGCTTGGAGGCCCTGCTGTTGACCCGCAGCGAAGAAGGCATGACCCTGTTCGACGCACGAGGCGACACCAGCGTGCCGGCCCAGGCCCGCGAAGTGTTCGACGTGACCGGCGCCGGTGACACCGTGATCGCGACGATGGCCGCGATGATCGCCTGCGGTCTGAGTCCGCGCGAGGCGATGCCGCTGGCCAACCGAGCCGGCAGCATCGTGGTCGGCAAGTTCGGCACCGCGAGCGTCAGCTACGACGAGTTGTTCGAGTAGACCGCAGCGCTCACGGCGCGCCGTTGTCTGCTCCCGGCGACGTAACACCCCTCCGGCCGCCCTCCTGGGAAGGATGGGCAGGCTGCCAAGCGGCTTCTAGAGTGCTCTGGCGGGTCTCGAACAAGGCTCGCCATCGCAACCACTCTGGAGGAGATTCGACATGCTGAAGAAGATGCTGAGCGCGCTACTCGCGTTCTGGTTCATGGCCGCTGTCGCCGCGGTCGATGTCAACAAGGCCGACCAGGCGACGCTCGAAGGCGTCAAGGGCATCGGACCCGGCCTGTCGACGCGACTGCTCGACGAGCGCAAGAAGAGTCCGTACAAGGATTGGGACGACCTGATCGGTCGCGTCAAGGGCGTCGGCGAAGGCAATGCGCAGCGCTTCTCCGACGCCGGGCTCACAGTCAACGGCGCGAGCTACGGCGCCGCGACGAAGCCCACCAAGGTGGCGGCTCCCACGTCGTCCGCCAAGGCGTCGGCTGCCGGCAAATGAGCCCGGGGGCGCGATCGAGCCACTGGCTCACGTGCCCCAGCCGAAGAAGCGCAGCACGTCATCGCGACGCGCCAGCGTGTCGGCCTCGCCGAGCGCGATCAACTCTCGCGTGTACGGAGCTTCGAACAACAGATAGCTCGCCAGCGCGGCGCCCCGCGCGCTGTCGGGCGCCACGTCACTGACACCCACGGCCCGCAGCATCGCGCGCACCGGCGTCGGCAGCGCGTGAAGGTGTCGCGCCGCGATGTCGTCGAGCCGCTGGCTCGGCGCGATGACCAGCAGTTCAATGGGCTTGAGCTGCGTCTGTGCCAAGCCTCCGGGCCAAGCAGCGAGAGCGTGTGGTTGATGCGCTGCAGTCGCTCGATGTCCACCGCCAGCGCGTCGAGGAAGATGTTCGATAGCGCGTGGCCGGCGATCTGCGCGAGGCTGGGGTAGCCGTTCGCCGGCGGGCGCTCGCCAGACGGCTCGTGCAGCCGACCAGCTCCAACGACGAGGATGCGCTCGGCACCGAGGTGCACCGCCGGCGAGATCGGCGCGGCCTGGCGCATCGAACCATCGCCGAAGTACTCGGCACGGCCGTGCCGGTCCAGCGAGACCGCCGGAAAGATGAACGGTATGGCCGAAGACGCCATCAGGTGCGGAATGCCGAGCGTCGCGCGCGCCGCCACGCGCTGGGAGCGTGTCCAGGCCGGCAGGTCCTGCGGCGCGTCGTAGAAGGTCACATGGTCGCCCGCGGTGTAGCTGGACGCACTGATTGCGAGGGCGCGCAGGTGTCCGGCATCGATCAGTTCCGGGATTCGATCCAGCGGCAGCAGTTGCGCGAGCAAGTCCTCGAGCGGCTCGTTGTCGAGCAGGGAGCGCGGCCGCGCCCGCCGCCAACGCGCAAGCGCCCAACCGGCGGTGAACAAGGTGAGCCAGCGCGCGCCGGTGCGGATCACGCCGAAGGCATCGGCCCGATAGACCTGTCCGGCCTCGAAATTGCGCCACACGCGCAACAGCAGGCGCACGGCCCGATCGAAATCGTCGGCGCCGCAGGCCAATGCCGCCGCGTTGATGGCACCGGCCGAGGTGCCAGCGATGACGGGAAAGGGGTTGTCGTGAGCGCGCACGCCGGCGTCGCGGCGTAGCCGGCTCAGGGCCGACAGCACGCCGACCTGATAGGCGGCGCGTGCGCCGCCGCCCGTCAGCACCAAGCCTGTGGTCTTGCTCACGCGGCGAGCATAGCCGCGGGTCAGGCAGTGACTAAGGGCGGAACTGAAGGAGAGAAGTCGCCGTTATCGTGCCGCCAGATGCGCCGAGACGGCGTCCGGCGTCAATTCAGTCACGGCCGTGCTTGCCCGGGCCGTGGCCCTTGCCGCGGTGATCGTGGTCGTCGCGACCGCGCCGCCGCTCGTCGCGCCCGCCACGCGGGTCGTGCCGGTGCTCCTCCCGATAGTGCGGCGCATAGACGTTCTGATACCAGCCGTCCTGCACGAAGTAGACCGGCTGACCGCAGGCCGCATAGCGAGCGCAATGCTTGCCCCAGTTCTTGGCGTGGCCCGGCGGCACGCGCAGATAGATCGGCCGCTGCACCACCGCATAGGGGGCCGGCGCGATGACCACCGGCTGCGGATAGATCAGCTGCGGCTGCGGGTAGTTGCCGATGTCGATGCGGCCGTAAAAGCCAGGCTGGCCGATGCTGACAGAGACCCCGACATCGGCCGCCAGCGCGGGCGCGATGGCCGAGACCGCCAGCGTAGCGGCGAGAAGCATGCGTTTCATCCAACGATCCTCTTGTGGTTGTGCACTTGTTCAACGCCTCGCGAAGCGATTCGCTGACACGACCTCAGTGTGCTGCGGCTGCCCGCTTGCCGGCACGACCACGATGTTGCAGCGTTGTAAAGAAATGCACCATCACTCGTACACCACCGCGGCCTGGCCGTGGGTGCTGGCTTTCCAGCGCGCCAGGGCCGTGTCGGTCGGGAAGAAGCGGCCATCGTCGCCGAGGTCGATCTCGCCCTGCACCGCCTCGCGGTGCAGCACCACGCGCACTGGCAGGCCCTGGACCAGGTCACCCTGGTCGGTGCGCAAGGTGCGCGGAGGGAACTCGCGCAGCAGTTCGTCGATCGGTGGCGTGACGCCGTTCACGGCCACGCGCAGATAGCGGCCGAAGCGACAGCGCGCTGCAGCCAGATCCCACACCTGCTGCACATTGAGCCGCACGCCCCCCGAAAAGCGGTCGGGCTGCACCTTGCCCTGCACGACGATGAACTCGTCCTCCACCAACTGTTCGCGGTGCGCGTTGAGCAGATCCTCGTTCGCCACGGCCTCGATCGTCTCGCTCTTGTCGTCGAGCTTGAAGATCGCAACCCGGCCACGCTGACCGTTGACGACCCGCAACTCGGTGACGATCCCCGCCAGCAACTGCGGCTCCCGGCTATCGAGCAGGTCAGCGATGCGGCGCCGCGCGAACTGCCGCACCTCGGTCTCGCATTCGTCGAACAGATGGCCCGAGAGATAGAAGCCCAGAGCCGCCTTCTCGTGCGTCAGCCGTTCCTTGATGCTCCAGGCTTCCGTCGCCACGAGATCGGGCTCGTTGGTCGAGGCGGCATGCGAGTCGCCGAAGTCGAACAGGCCGCCCTGGTCGGCGTTCGCCGCCTGCGTGTCTGCGTACTCGAAGGCGAGCGGCACGCTGGCCATCAGCACCGCCCGGTCGGCTTCGAGCGCGTCGAAGGCCCCACCCTTGATCAGTGCTTCGACCACCCGCTTGTTGACGCGACTGCGGTCCACTCGCGCGGCGAAGTCGAACAGGCTCTTGTATGGACCGCCTTCACGGCGCGCGTCGACGATCGCCTCGATGGCGCCCTGCCCCGTGCCCTTGATGGCGCCGAGTCCGTAGCGCACGCGGCCTCGCTCCTTGCCCTGCGGCGCCACCGGCTCGAAGCGGTAGCCGCCGGCATTGACGTCGGGTGCCTCGAACACCACGCCCAGGGACACCGCGTCATCGTGGAAGATCTTGAGCTTGTCGGTGTCGTCCAGCGCGACGCTCATGTTGGCCGCGGTGAACTCGGCCAGGTAATGCACCTTGGCCCAGGCCGTGTGGTAGGCCAGCAGCGCATAGGCCGCGGCATGCGACTTGTTGAAGCCGTAGCCCGCGAACTTCTCCATCAGGTCGAAGATCTCGTTCGCGAGACCTGCGCCGATGCCGTTCTTCGCAGCACCTTCCGCGAAGATGACGCGGTGCTTGGCCATCTCCTCGGCCTTCTTCTTCCCCATCGCGCGACGCAGCAGGTCCGCGCCGCCGAGCGAGTACCCGCCCAGGCGCTGCGCGACCTGCATCACCTGCTCCTGGTAGACCATGATCCCGTAGGTCTCCTCGAGCACCTCGCGCATCAGCGGATGGGGATAGTCCACGTCCTCCTTGCCGTGCTTGCGGGCACAGAAGCTCGGGATCAGGTCCATCGGGCCCGGACGGTAAAGCGCCACCAGCGCGATGATGTCCTCGAACACGCTGGGCCGCGCTTCGCGCAGCATGCCCTGCATGCCACGACTTTCCAGCTGGAACACCGCGACCGTCCTGCCTTCGCTCAGCAGCTGGTAGGTCTTGCGGTCGTCGAGCGCGATGTTCTCGAACGCGAAGTCGGCGCGATCGGCGTGGCGTGTCCGGATGAAGTCCTTGGCCAGTTCCAGGATCGTCAGCGTGGCGAGGCCTAGGAAGTCGAACTTCACGAGTCCGATTGCCTCGACGTCGTCCTTGTCGTACTGGCTCACCGCCGAATCGCTGCCCGGCTGCTGGTAGAGCGGACAGAAGTCTGTGATCTTGCCCGGCGCGATCAGCACGCCACCGGCGTGCATGCCGATATTGCGCACCGTGCCTTCCACGCGTTCGGCCAGCGCCAGCAGTTCGGCGACCTCCTCCTCCTTCTGCTCGCGCTGCTCGATCTCCGGGGCCTCCTTCCGGGCGTAGATCAGGCCCGGGTCAGGCCTGTCGCCGGGGCGCTTCAGCGTCACCGTCTTGCCGGGTGGCGCCGGCACCAGCTTGGCGATGCTGTCGACGTGGCCGTAGCCCATGCCCAGCACGCGGCCCACGTCGCGCAGCGCGGCCTTGGCGGCCATCGTGCCGAAAGTGGCGATCTGGCTCACCGCATCTCGGCCGTACTTCTGCTTCACGTAGTCGATCACGCGATCGCGGTTGCCCTGGCAGAAGTCGATGTCGAAATCGGGCATCGACACGCGGTCGGGATTCAGGAAGCGCTCGAAGAGCAGGTTGTAGGCAAGCGGGTCGAGGTCGGTGATCTTCAGCGCATAGGCCACCAGCGAGCCGGCGCCCGAGCCCCGCCCTGGCCCGACCGGACAGCCGTTGCCCTTGGCCCAGTTGATGAAGTCGGCCACGATCAGGAAATAGCCCGGGAAGCCCATCTTCAGGATCGTCTCGATCTCGAAGTCCAGCCGCTCGACGTAGCGTGCGCGATGACGCTCGCGCTCGTCCTCGTTCGGGTAGAGCTGCGCGAGCCGCTCGTTCAGCCCGGCGTGCGAGGCGTGGCGAAAGTAGTCGTCCGGCGCCATGCGCTGTCCGTCGACGATCGGTGTCGGAAAGTCGGGCAGCTGCGGTTTGCCGAGCGTCAGCGTCAGATGACAGCGGCGCGCAATCGCCAGCGTGTTGGCGATCGCCGAGGGAATGTCGGCAAACAGCTCGACCATCTGCGCGGCGGTCTTGAAATGCTGCTCACGCGTGAAGCGCTTGACGCGGCGAGGGTTGGTGAGCGTCTCGCCTTCGGCGATGCAGACGCGGGCCTCGTGGGCCTCGAAATCATCGGTACTCAGGAACTGCACTGGATGCGTCGCCACCACCGGCAGGCCCAGCTTCGCGGCGAGCGGTACCACCGCCCTCACCTGGGCCTCGTTGCCGGCTTGCCCGGCACGCTGCAATTCGAGATAGAAGCGCCCAGGGAACAGCGCAGCCAGCCGCAGCGCCTGCGCCTCGGCCCGCGCCGCATCACCGGCCAGCAGCGCCAACCCGACCGCGCCCAGGTCGGCGCCGGACAGCGCGATCAGTCCATCGCCATGCTTCGCCAACTGAGGCCATGCCACGCAGGCCTGGTGGCGCTGCAGGTTCTCGGTCCACGCGTGCGAGATCAGCTCGCAGAGGTTCAGGTAGCCAGTGCGGTTCTGCACCAGCAGCAGCAAGCGGCTCGGCTGCTTCTCGTCGCCCTCGGCCTCGAGCCACAGATCCGCACCGATCAGCGGCTGCACACCCTTGCCGCGCGCCGCGCCGTAGAACTTGATCGCACCGAACAGGTTCGACAGATCGGTGATCGCCAGCGCGGGTTGCTCATCGGCCGCCGCCGCGGCCACCATGTCGTCCACACGCAGCATCCCGTCGACGACGGAGTACTCGGTGTGGGTACGGAGGTGAACGAAGCTCGGGGACGAAGTCATGCGAGGATTCTAGGGAAGCGCCCCACTGCATCGACGCTCGGATCCGCTCGATTCCCGTCAATCGCCCCATGACGCCCGGGCCCGCACGCTGCCTGCACAAGTTGTCCACCGCAGCGGTGCACAAACCTGTGGAAAACCACGGCCGATGCGCTGCGAGGCCCGGCCGATGCGCCGCCACCGGCCACTGCCTCGAATCGGGCAGGACCGGAGCCCGGGAAGGCTCAGGCCCTCTTTCGGGCAACGACCTTGCGCGGTGCTGGCTTCTTCGTCGCGGGCTTCCGGGTGGCGGCCGCCTTCGGCGTGGACTTCGGCGCTGCTGCGGGCGTCACCGACGCTTCGCTCACACGCGGACGCCCGGTCTTCAGGGTCGGCACCGCCAGCAGCGCCGAGACGAAGCGCGTGTCGGCCAGTTCGGTCAGCAACTTGATGCCGGCGCGCAGCAGCTCGCTCTTCTTCGCTGCCTGACCGAGCTTGGCGGCGCGCTGCTTCAGGTCGGCCAGCGCGGCGTACTCGCCCTTGGGGATCGTGAAGCCGTCACGGACCAGTTTCTCGCGCTTCTTCGGCGCGTCGGCGCGGTCCGGAGCAGCGGCGGCCTTGGCGCGCTTGCCCGGCGCCGGAGCGGCCTTGACCGGCTTCGCGGCGACCGCCTTGCGCCCGACGGCGCCCGTGGACTTGGATTTCGTGACCATGGAATTCCTTTGATGAATAAACAGTATTTTCAGTTTATACCGTTTATTTCTCAACGGCAAAGCGAGCCATTCCCAGCCCGCTCTCCGCTCTCTGCTACAGCCAGTGCAGCAGCTTCAGGATCAACGGCATCAGCAGCGCCGTCGCGATGCCATTCAGGCCCATGGCGAGTGCCGAGAAGGCCCCTGCCGTCTCGTTGACCTGCAGGGCGCGCGCCGTGCCGACCGCGTGCGCGGTGATGCCGACGGCGAAGCCGCGCACCGCGGGGTCGTCGATGCGCGACAGGTTCAGCAGACCCCGTGCGACGATCGCACCGCCCACGCCGGTGACCGCCACGCCCACCGCGGCAAGCGACGGCAGGCCGCCGATGCGCTCGGCCACTGCCATCGCGATCGGCATCGTGGCCGAACGCGGCGCCAGCGACAGCACCGTCTCAGGGGAGCCGCCGAGCGCCCACGCGATGCCCATGCCGGAGAGGATCGCCGTCACCGAGCCGACCACCAGGCTACCGAGATCGGCAGCCACATCCGCTTCAGGCGCTCCCACTGGCTGTACAGCGGCACGGCCAGTGCGACCGTCGCCGGGCCGATCAGGAAATGCACGAACTTCGCACCCTCGAAGTAGGTCGGATAGGGTGTGTCCGTGAGCAGCAGCACCGCGATGATCGCGACGGTCGCCGTCATCACCGGGATGAGGAACGGCGTGGCACCGCAGCGCCGGTACAGCCAGGTCGCACCGAAGTACGCCAGCAAGGTCACCGTGAGCCACAGCAGCGGCGAACTGGCCAGGAAGACCCAGACCTCGAACAGGCTGTGCTTCATTGGTCGGACGCTTGGTGATGCGCAGCATCCAGCGCAGAGTGAAAGCGGTGACCACCAGCGTGATCGCGGCGCCGCCCACGCCCGCCGCGAGGAACGGCAGCCATTCCTGGGAAACGCGGCCGAAATGCATCATCACACCCGTGACCGCGGGGATGAACAGCAGC
This sequence comes from Methylibium sp. T29, assembly GCF_000576205.1. Lineage (NCBI taxonomy): Bacteria > Pseudomonadati > Pseudomonadota > Betaproteobacteria > Burkholderiales > Sphaerotilaceae > Methylibium > Methylibium sp. T29. The sequence goes on from NZ_AZND01000032.1 coordinate 18,052, forward strand.
ATCAGGTGCTGCAGCAGCCCGTTGGTGGTGTCGCGCAAGGCCTCCGGCACCCGGCCGTAGGCAATCAGCGCGGCCAACAGCAGCAGCATGCCGACCAGCGGCCCCGGCACCGACAGGCCGAGCCACTGCACCAGCACTTCGCCGATCAGTTGCAGGATGAACAAGGCAGCGATCGCGTGCAGCATCGGACACTCCGGTGAACGTGGCCGACAGAGGCTCGCCACAGCGCCAAGAGAAAAGCCCGCAAGCGCGACCGCTTGCGGGCTTCTGTCTGGTGGGCGGTGCAGGGTTCGAACCTGCGACCCCTGCCGTGTGAAGGCAGTGCTCTACCGCTGAGCTAACCGCCCGAATAATCGGGTTCGCGGGGTAACGCGAGAAGCCGGCATTATGCCATGGCGCGCCACAGCGTCTTGCCGCCGGAAACCTTGTCGAGTTCTGCGAGCACGGCCTCGTGCGCTTGACGCTCGTCGTCGCTGGGTTCGATGACGGGCAGAGCGAACTGCCGCAGGTCGATGTCCGCGACGGCGATCGCCCCGCCTGACGCTGCGCCGGCATCGATGACCAACGAGTTCTGGCCTCGCGTCATGCGGATATACACCTCCGCGAGCAGCCCTGCGTCAAGCAGCGCGCCGTGCAAGGTGCGGCTGGCGTTGTCGACCTCGAGGCGCTTGCACAGTGCGTCGAGCGAGTTGGACTTGCCAGGGAACATCTCGCGCGCCATCGTCAGGCTGTCGGTCACCGCGCCCACCTGCTCGGCGAAGCGGGGCCGCTGCAGGCGCTTCAGCTCCGCGTCGAGGAAGCCGACGTCGAAGGCCGCGTTGTGGATGATGATCTCGGCGCCAGCCAAGTACTCCATCAGCTCATCGGCAACGACCGCGAACTTGGGCTTGTCCGCCAGGAACTCGTCGGTCAGGCCGTGGATCTTCACGGCATCCTCGTGATTACGACGCTCGGGGTTCAGGTAGAAGTGCCGGTTGTTGCCGCTCAGGCGGCGGCTGAGCATCTCCACGCAACCGATCTCGATGATGCGGTCGCCGTTCTCCGGGCTTAGGCCGGTGGTCTCGGTGTCGAGGAAGATCTGGCGGCTCATGGTGAGTGCAGTGATTCTGCTTCGGCATCACATCGCTGCGCGCCATGAGCCTACGCCGAAATCACTGACCGGCGTACCGCCGGTCAGTGATTCTCCTTGGCGTGGTTGATCGAGTAGCGCGGAATCTCCACCACCAGATCCTGCTGCGCCAGGATGGCCTGGCAGCTGAGGCGGGAGTTCGGCTCCAGGCCCCAGGCGCGGTCCAGCAGATCTTCCTCGTTCTCGTCCATCTCGTTCAGCGACGCGAAACCCTCGCGCACGACGACGTGGCAGGTGGTGCAGGCACAGCTCATCTCGCAGGCATGCTCGACCTCGATGTCGTGCTCCAGCAGCGCCTCGCAGATCGAGCTGCCGGGCGCCGCCTCGATGCTTGCGCCCTGGGGGCAGTACTCGGGATGCGGCAGGATCTTGATGATGGGCATGGCATTCTCGAACGGGGTCAGACTTCTTCGACGCGCCGGCCAGCCAGGGCCTGCCGGATGCCGCGGTTCATGCGCTCGGCCGCGAAAGACTCGGTGCCATCGGCCAGCGCCTTGACGGCCGCATCGATGGCTGCCGCATCTTCACCGAGCGCCTGCTGCTCGGCCGCGCGCATCAGCGCCTCGATGCCGGCGCGCTCGCCGTCGGCGAGCAGGTCGCCATCAGCCTCCAGCGCGGCACGGGTGGCCAGCACCATGCGCTCTGTCTCCACGCGAGCCTCGCGCAGCGCGCGGTCGCGCATGTCACCCTCTGCGGTGGTGAAGCCCTCCTGCAGCATGCGCGCGATCTGCTCATCGGCCAGGCCATAGCTCGGCTTGACCGTCACCGCCGCTTCGACGCCGGAGGTCTGCTCGCGTGCGGTGACGCTCAACAGCCCGTCGGCGTCGACCTGGAAGCTCACGCGGATGCGCGCGGCCCCGGCCACCATCGGCGGGATGCCGCGCAGTTCGAAGCGTGCGAGCGAGCGGCAATATTCGACCTGCTCGCGCTCGCCCTGCAGCACGTGGATGGCCATCGCGGTCTGGCCGTCCTTGAAAGTGGTGAAGTCCTGCGCCCGTGCCGTGGGAATGCTGCTGTTGCGCGGGATGATGCGCTCGACCAGCCCGCCCATCGTCTCGAGACCCAGCGACAGCGGCGTCACGTCGAGCAGCAGCAGGTCGTTGCCGGAGGCATTGCCCGCCAGCTGGTGCGCCTGGATCGCGGCGCCCAGCGCCACCACTTCGTCAGGGTTCAGGTCGGTCAGCGGCGAGCGGCCGAGGTAGAGCGTGACGGCCTCGCGGATCTGCGGCATGCGGGTCGAGCCGCCGACCAGCACGACGCCCTTGACCTCGTCCTTGCTCACCTTGGCATCGCGCAACACCTTGCGCACCGCGGCCAGCGTGCGGTCGGTGAGCGGCTTGGTGAGCGCCTCGAACTGCACGCGCGTGACCGCGAGGTCCAGCAAGCCGGCACGGAGCACGACCTGCATGCGCGCCTCGGCCGCGGACGACAAGGCTTCCTTGACGGCTCGCGCGGCGACCAGCACCGCCCTCTTGTCCTGCGCTGTCTCGGCCGCGAGTCCGGCACCGGCCAGTGCCCAGTCGGCCAGAGCATGGTCGTAGTCGTCGCCTCCCAGTGCGGAGTCGCCGCCGGTCGCGACGACTTCGAACACGCCTTCGCTCAAGCGCAGCAGCGAGATGTCGAAGGTACCGCCGCCCAGATCGTAGACCGCGTAAAGGCCTTCGCTGCCGTTCTCCAGACCGTAGGCAATCGCCGCCGCGGTGGGCTCGTTGATCAGGCGCAGCACGTTCAGGCCGGCCAGTTGCGCCGCGTCCTTGGTGGCCTGGCGCTGCGCGTCGTCAAAGTAGGCCGGCACCGTGATCACCGCACCGAACAGCTCGTCGTCGAAACTGTCCTCGGCGCGGAAGCGCAGTGTCGCCAGCAGTTCGGCCGACACCTCGACCGGCGTCTTCACGCCATCGCGGGTGGCCACGCTCACCATGCCCGGCTGGTCGACGAAGCGGTACGGCAGCTTCTCGCGGTCGTCGATGTCGGTCAGCGCCCTGCCCATGAAGCGCTTGGCAGAGACGATGGTGTTCTCGGGGTCCTCGGCCTGCGCCGCCAGCGCATCGAAGCCGATCGCGCGGCGACCGCCTTCGAGGTAGCGCACCGCCGAAGGCAGGATCACGCGGCCTTCGTCGTCGGGCAGGCATTCGGCGACACCGGAGCGCACCGCAGCCACCAGCGAATGCGTGGTGCCGAGATCGATGCCGACCGCGATGCGCCGCTGGTGCGGGTCCGGCGACTGGCCGGGTTCGGAGATTTGCAGCAGAGCCATTCGTCTATTGTCCCAGCGCTTCCAGGCGCCGATCGAGATCGTGCGCAAAGCGCTCGACGAACATGAGGGCTCTGACCTGCTGCGCTGCGGCAGCCCAGTCGCGGCGCTCGTCGAGCGTGGACTCCAGTTCAGCCAGGGCCGCGCGGCGGAACGCCAGCACCTCGTCGTTGAGCGACTCCACGGCCGCGCCGTCGCGCGCGTCGTCGAGCGCCTCGCGCCAGGCCATCTGGTGGATCAGGAAGCTCGCTGGCATCGCCGTGTTGTTCTCGGCATCGACCTTGGCGCCCTGCAACTCGCACAGGTAGGCCGCGCGCTTCAGCGGATCCTTCAGCCGTGCATAGGCCTCGTTCACGCGCACGGCCCACTGCATCGCGACGCGCTGCGCCGCCGCGCCCTCGGTCGCAAACCGATCAGGGTGCACCTCGGCTTGCAGCGCCTTCCAGCGTGCATCGATCTGCACACGATCCTGGGCACAGCGCCTCGGCAGGCCGAAGAGTTCGAAATCGTCGCTGTCGAGCTTCATCGTCGTCGGGGGATCAAAAAAAGGGCGCGGCCGTGCCGCGCCCTTTTATGCATCGTCGGTTTCAGATCCGGAACGATTCACCGCAACCACAGCGGTCGCGTTCGTTCGGGTTGTTGAACTTGAAGCCCTCGTTCAGACCTTCGCGCACGAAGTCGAGCTGCGTGCCTTCGATGTACGGCAGGCTCTTCGGGTCGACCAGCACCTTCACGCCCTGGTCCTCGAAGATCACGTCCTCGGGTGCCGCCTCATCAGCGTACTCGAGCTTGTAGGCCAAGCCGGAGCAGCCGGTGGTCTTGACACCCAGACGCACACCGACGCCCTTGCCGCGCTTGCCCAGGTAGCGCGTCACGTGGCGTGCCGCAGCAGGAGTCAGGGTGACGGCCATCGTGGTCAGTGCGTTGCGGTCGCGGCGGCAGGCTGCGCGTTGCCATGCTTGGCCTTGTAGTCGCTCACGGCCGCCTTGATCGCGTCCTCGGCCAGGATCGAACAGTGGATCTTCACCGGCGGGAGCGCCAGCTCCTCGGCGATCTGGGTGTTCTTGATCGTCAGCGCTTCGTCGAGCGACTTGCCCTTGACCCATTCGGTGACCAGCGAGCTCGACGCGATCGCCGAACCGCAGCCATAGGTCTTGAACTTGGCGTCCTCGATCAGCCCGGTCGCCGGGTTGACCTTGATCTGCAGCTTCATCACATCGCCGCAGGCCGGAGCCCCAACCATGCCGGTGCCGACCGTGTCGTCGCCCTTCTCGAAGGAACCGACGTTGCGGGGATTCTCGTAGTGCTCAACGACTTTTTCGCTATAGGCCATGCTGCTGCTCCTGAAACTCGGTCGAACGGGGTGCCGGGGCGAGGCTCAGTGCGCCGCCCACTGGATGGTGCTGATATCGACGCCGTCCTGGTACATCTCCCAAAGCGGCGACAGTTCGCGCAGTTTGGCCACGTTGTGGCGGATGGTGCCGATGGCGTAATCGATCTCTTCCTCGGTCGTGAAGCGGCCGATGGTCATGCGCAGGCTGGAGTGCGCCAGTTCGTCGCTGCGGCCCAGCGCGCGCAGCACGTAGCTCGGCTCCAGGCTGGCCGAGGTGCAGGCCGAACCCGACGACACCGCGAGACCCTTGATGCCCATGATCAGCGACTCGCCCTCGACAAAGTTGAAGCTCATGTTCACGTTGTGCGGCACGCGCCGCTCGGCGTGGCCGTTCAGGAAGGTCTGCTCGATGTCGGCCAGGCCGTCGATCAGGCGCTTCTGGAGCATGCGAATGCGCTCGCTCTCGGTGCCCATCTCCTCGCGCGCGATGCGGAAGGCCTCGCCCATGCCGACGATCTGATGCGTGGGCAGCGTGCCGGAGCGCATGCCACGCTCGTGGCCGCCGCCATGCATCTGCGCTTCCAGCCGCACGCGCGGCTTGCGGCGCACGTACAGCGCACCGATGCCCTTGGGACCGTAGGTCTTGTGCGAGGCCAGGCTCATCAGGTCGACCGGCAGCGTGGCCAGATCGATCGCGACCTTGCCGGTCGCCTGGGCCGCATCGACATGGAACACGATGCCGCGCTCGCGGCACAGTGCACCGATCGCCGGGATGTCCTGGATGACGCCGATCTCGTTGTTGACGAACATCACCGAGACGAGGATCGTGTCAGGCCGGATCGTGGTCTTGAGCAGGTCGAGGTCGATCAGACCGTCTTCCTGAACCTCCAGGTAGCTCACCTCGAAACCCTGGCGCTCGAGTTCGCGCATGGTGTCGAGCACCGCCTTGTGCTCGGTCCGGACCGTGATCAGGTGCTTGCCGCGCGTCTTGTAGAACTGCGCCGCGCCCTTGAGCGCGAGGTTGTTGGACTCGGTCGCGCCGGAGGTCCAGACGATCTCGCGCGGGTCCGCACCGATCAGTGCCGCCACCTCGCCGCGTGCCTTCTCGACCGCCTCTTCGGCCTCCCATCCCCATGCGTGGCTGCGCGAGGCTGGATTGCCGAAGTGCTCACGCAGCCAGGGAATCATCGCGTCGACGACGCGGGGGTCGACCGGCGTCGTGGCGCCGTAGTCCATGTAGATCGGAAAGTGCGGGGTCATGTCCATGGCGGGCGGCTCCCTGGCATCAGGGCGTGGCTGGCGGGAGCGGAAGGCGGTTGATTACTTGCTGAAGGAGCTGCCGAGCGCGAACACGGAGTTCGGCGCAGTGATCTTGATCGGCTTGACGACCGGCTGCGACGAGATCGCCCGCTTGACCGGCGCCTCCTCGATCGACACACCCTTGGCGAGCTGGTCGTCGACCAGCTTGCGCAGCGAGATCGAGTCCAGGAACTCGATCATCTTGGTGTTCAGGCTGGCCCACAGGTCGTGCGTCATGCAGCGGCCCGAATCCTCGCCCATGCAGTTTTCCTTGCCGCCGCAACCTGTGGCGTCGATCGGCTCGTCGACCGCGACGATGATGTCGGCGACCGTGATCTCCTCGGCCTTGCGACCCAGCGAATAGCCGCCGCCCGGGCCACGGGTCGACTCGACCAGCTCATGACGGCGCAGCTTGCCGAACAGCTGTTCCAGGTAGGACAGCGAGATCTGCTGGCGCGAACTGATCGCGGCAAGCGCAACCGGGCCGCTGTGCTCGCGCAGGGCCAAGTCGATCATGGCGGTGACGGCAAAGCGGCCTTTGGTGGTGAGACGCATACTGAACTCCTTGAGGCGCGTGGCTGGCGGACCGGGTATCCGGGGGTCGCTTCACTGCGAGCCATCGGGACTTAATCCCGACTGAATAGCTCAATTATAGGTGAAGCCGACTTATTTGGTCGGACACGTCCCCGTAAGTTCCCCTACTCGCGACCCGGAGTTCGAGCCAGGTGCTCGATCAGCCCGTCGCAGGCTGCCTCCACCAGATCCAGCACGTGGTCGAACCCGGCCGCGCCACCATAATAGGGGTCAGGTACAACTTCACTGCCCGCCGCGCGGCCGAATTCCATCAGCCGCCGGAGCTTGCGCTGGGCCTGCGGTGGGCAGCGCTCCTGCAGCAGTGCCAGATTGTCCCAATCCATCGCCAGCAGCAAGTCGAAGCGCTCGAAATCGTCGTCATCCACCGCGCGGGCCCGTTGCGCCGACAGATCGTAGCCGCGCCGCGCGGCATGCGCCTGGCTGCGCTCGTCCGGCGGCTCGCCCACATGGTAGGCATGGGTGCCCGCCGAATCGACGAGCACCCACTCGGCCATCCCGGCCGCGGCCAGCCTCGCGCGGAGCACGCCTTCGGCCGTGGGGCTGCGGCAGATGTTCCCCATGCAGACCATGAGGACACGGATCGGTGGCGGGGCTTCGGGCACGGGCTTCTCCATCGCGAGCCGTGATTCTCGACGAAGCCTCCGCGCTGGCGCGCCATGCGCACCGCCACACCGAGGCGAATCCGGCGCTGTCGGCCGGCCCACCTGCCGAGCTGCGAATCCTCAGCGGCCGAGCGCCTTCGCGGAG
>NZ_AZND01000033.1:0-25081 GCF_000576205.1 Methylibium sp. T29
TTGCACGCCGACCTGCTGGTGCTGATGGAGGGTCTCCCCGCTTCGGTGAACTACCGCGATCTGACCGTCGCTGACTTCCGATCCGTCCGTGACCGTGTGGATGCCGTGTGGTCCCTGGCCCGCTCGACTCGCATGATCGAGATCGACGGCCAGATGGTCGAGATCAACGGCGCGGCCGAAGCCCTGGCGGAACGCCTCTCTGGAGAGCCGCAGGCGAAGCGCGAGCGCATGGTCGGCACGAACACCCAGCTCGACCTGCGCATGCGCCTGGCAGGCATGCGTGCGGCCCTGCGGCGCGTGGAGTTCTGGGCCGATGCGCGTGATGGCGGCAACACCGGCCCGTTCCGCACCTACGTCTGGCAGCCGGTCAGTGAAGCAGTGACCCGTTACCGCACCCAGCGCAACGACTACGTGAATCGCTTCCTGGCGCTACTGAAGACCATCGAGCCCACCCTCAAGCCCGGCAAGATCGCTGCGCCCGAACTCGCCGACGGCATGGTGTTCGCCGACCGCTCGGCACTGCTCCATGCGCTGCTGCACACCGGCAACGAGAGCAACCTGCGCAAGCTGCTGCTTGGCTATCAGTGGGCGACCGAGCGCCCCGACGGATCGTTCGACACGACCCGCTGGGACAACTTCCTCAAGCGCATGCACGCGGAGAAGCGCATCACCAAGGCCGACTGGGACTTCGTGCAGGCGACGTGGAACCTGCTGGAGGAGATCAAGCCCTTGGCCCAGGCCGCCCACAAGCGCATGTTCGGCCACTACTTTGCGGAGATCACCGCCGAGCCCGTGCAAACCCCGTTCGGCGAACTCTCGGGCGGCTACGTCCCTGCGATCACCGACAGCTGCTGGTGCCCGAAGCGAGAACGCACGGCGCCATGGACGACCTGCTGGCCGGCCAGAACAGCCCGATGTTCCCGGCCGTGACACGCGGCTTCACGAAAGGCCGGATCCAGAACTACACCAAGCCTCTGGCGTTGGATCTGCGGATGCTCCCGGCTCACATCGACAAGGTGGCACGCTTCGCCACGCTCGGCCCGGTCCTTCGGGACGCCGCTCGCCTGGTGACGCGCAATCGGACCTTCCGCTCGGCCATGGATGCCGTCGACCCCACCGCAGTCGAGAGCATGATCGTCCCGTGGCTCAAGCGGACAGCGACCCAGACCCTGAACAAGGCCCCGGAGACGCAGGCAGACCGGGCCGTGGCACGCATCGCCAACCGAGTACGGAACCGCACCGGCCTGCTGCTGATGTCGGCGAACGTCGTGAACACGCTGCAGCAGTTCACCGGTCTGAGCGTCGCTGCATTGAGGGTGCCACCTCGCTACCTGGCCGCGGGGCTCATGGAGTACGTGAGAAGCCCTGCGAAGTCGGCCGCCGCGATCAATGGTCTGTCGGAGTGGATGCTCCACCGATCAGACAACAGCGCCCACGATGTCGACCGCACGATCGAGGACATGCTCACCAACCCGAACGCCCTCCAGAAGGTCGAGCAGCTCGGCACGAGGTACGGCTATGTCCTGCAACAGGCCGCACAGAACTTCCTCGATCGCGTGGTCTGGATCGGTGCCTACAAGGACGCCGAGTCCCACGGTGTGAAGGGAGCGAATGCAGTCCGCCAGGCCGACAGCGCGGTGCGGATGACCCAGAGCAGCTTTGCGCCGGAGGATGCGTCCAAGGTGGAGCACGCAGGAGCCTTCACGCGGCTGTTCCTGCAGTTCGCGTCCTACTTCAATGCGCAGGGCAATCTGCTAGCAACGGAGGCGCAGAACGCTAGCGGCCCGGCACGGCTTGCTCTTGTCTACATGCTGGGCTTCGCAGTGCCCGCCTTCCTGGCCGACGTGATCGCCAAGGGCATGCGTGGGGATCTGGACGACGACGACGGGGACGAACTCGCCGTCAAGCTGCTCGAATCGTTCTTCCTGTCGCAGGCTCGCTATGCCCTGGCGATGGTTCCTGTAGCGGGTCAGGCGGGGAACGCTGCAATCGGACAGTGGACGCCAGAGCGCTTCGATGACCGCATCGGTGCGAGTCCGACCTACAGCGCGATCGAGGCCACCGTGAGAGCCCCGAGGAGCATCTATCGGGCGATCGATGGCGAGGGCAATCCGAAGGCTGCGGTGCGCGATGGCTTGACTGCCGTCGGAGTGCTCACCGGGCTACCCACGGGGCCGCTCGTCCGACCGCTGGGGCATCTTGCCGATGACGAGCGGGACGAGGTGACGCTGCAGGGGTTGGTGACGGGGCGGTGATTTTCAGCCTGCTTTCGCTTTCGGTGAAAGCTTCGAAGCATCAACAACAAGTGGCCCTGGCTGCGGCGAGCGCTGCAGCCCGATGCCTCCGATGGAGACGACAGCAACGGGGTTGACGCTCTCCGGACGGTCTGCGGATTCACCGGCATTGCCTGCCCCGAATCCAAAGTTCACAAGGATCATCCACAAGCCTTCAGTGATGCCTTGATCGCGCAGCATCAACTCGATGAGTTCGTTGTGCTTATAAACAACTTGAGTGACTTCAGCCATAGTTCACCAGTGCGGGGAGTGCCTTCGTGTGAGGGAAGGAAATGTCCATTAGGACGGGCAACGAACCCGGAGCATTGCTTCCGTTTGCGATTTTCATCATCTGTGCTTCGATCAAGCGGTTAAGTCCGCCACTCGAAGTGCGAATCCACTTGACATCGTAGAAGCACTTTTCAGCTTCTCCTCGGAGCGCAGAGAGAGCCATGTCCAGCCCGTCTCTCTGGCCTAAAAATGTGGCAATGGCTGTTACCAGCAATTGGTTGACGCTGACCCCTTCAGTGCAAGCACGCTCCGACGCCATACGGTGAAGCGTTCGTGGCACTCGCAAAGCAATCCTCCCGCTGTGGTCGCTCGCATCGATGGGTTCAGGAATCCTATGCCCAGAGTCAACCGCAGCCGCGATCCAAGCGACAGCTGCTGCATCAAGTGCGGTCAGCGTTTCTTCAGCTGTTTCACCTTCAGCGAAACAACCTGGCAGCTCATGAATTGAGGCCGTGTATCCGCCCTCTGGATCCGGAATGAGGCGACGTGCGTAGGCCTTCTGCACAAGCGTCAAGGCCAAGTCCTTACTCGTCAACTTGTCCGGGTTCATCGTTGCTTTCATCGGTCTCGCCATGTTGATCTAAATACTGAGTCCAAGCGTCAACATCGTCTAGGAGGGCGTCAATGACGCTCATAGCAGTTCGTCGCTTGAGCACTGGGTGCGCAGGGATTGATAGCGGCGGATTGAGGGCCGGGTCGAGCTTGCGGACATACGTCGGTTCATTGGTGAACCCAGTTTCCTAACGCGCTTCAGCTGAAGCGCAAGCCGAATGAGCTTGCGTGGCTTGATCCCGATGGGATTGGATCGAAGCTCCGACAGTTCTACCTTGATTTTCGCCAGCTTCTTGTAGTTCATGATAGTGCGGGCGATATCACCCCTGTCAAGCCCGGGCGAGCACTATCGCACAGCAAGCTCGGTCCAGACGACAAATCGCGACCGCGCCACGCACACGTTGTGCACACGCCCTGCACACGACAACCCCGAAACCCGCATGGATGCTGCTTTTTCGCAACGATCCATCATCGGCGCGACCGACAGGCGCCACGGATTCCACTGCCGATCCGAAGTGAGGTCTCGTTCCACTGAACTACCAGAAGGGTTGGGTGCAGGGCGCTGGACCCGCACGGTGCCTGCATTGTCCCAGTTGTGCAGGTGGCTGATGCGCAAGGCTCACGGTTGCCCGAGAGACTAGGTCATGCCCTCGGCAGCGGCTGAGTGACAAGGCACTGACGAACGTCTGACGCGCAACTGCACGTCAGCCGAAAACCCAGGAAGCTCGCTAGTCTGTATCCCGTACTAAAAACCGTCGCAAATACAGCGACAGGAATAACTGTCGCCCGGTATTTCAAGGAATACTCATGCAGATCATTCAACCATGGGCACTTCCGGCACGGCCGGGCGAAAGCGCCGCTGAATTGCAATCACGCCGCGATCACGCCTATTTTCAGCGGGAGACCGCGGCGAATGGGGCGTGGTTGGAGCGGCTTGGCGTGCAACTGTCGTTCGCCGGCAAGAGAGTGCTCGAAATCGGCTGCGGACATGGTGCGCTGTCGGTGCACGCGGCCCAGGCTGGCGCCTCATCGGTGCTGGGAATCGATCTGGACGACGATCGCATCGCGTTCGCCGGCGCGAACCTCAAAGCCAATTTCGGAAAACTTCAGGGCCGGGTTCGCTTCCAATCGATCGATATTGCCGAGCTGCAAGGTGAATTCGATCTGATCATCAGCAAAGATACCTTCGAGCACGTCGAACAGCTCGATGCGATGGTCGGTCACATATTCCGCCTGCTGGCCCCCGGCGGAGTGCTGGCAGCCGGGTTTTCGCCGTTCTATTTCAGCCCCTGGGGTGACCACGGTCGATTCAAGCTGAGGTTACCGTGGCTGCACGCCATACTGCCGGAGGCATGGCTATGTCGCAGAATATCTGCGCATTGCGGCAAAACCATTCGATCGGCCATGGATCTGGGCCTCAACAAGCTCCGGCCCGAGCAGTTGCAGCGCTATCTCGGAGCGCGAGACTGGGCCGCCACCGAGATTCGCTACAACCGCGGGCGCAGCCCCCTGCTTCCGGTCTTCAACCTCCTGAGGAAGATCACACCGCTCGAGCGGTTCTTCACCGTGGGGGTCTACCTGCGTGCCATCAAGAAATCCTAGCGTCTGCCGCCGCGATCCGGCGCAGGCGCTAGGTCGGCACCGCGAGTCAGACATCGAGCGTGTAAACCCTGGCGGCCTGTCGCTCACCCTCGCTGTGGCCGGCGAGCGCCGCCTCCCACAGCGCGCCGGCGGCATCGCTGGGCAGCAACCCGCTGGACATCACCGCCACCTCCTCAGAGGAAGCGTCGAACTCGGCGAGTTGCCTGCGCTCGGCGTCGAAGAGCCGCGCCAGCATCATGCCATCCGACTCGATCAGCACCAGGAAACGGGCAGGCTTCTGCATTTCGGTGACTCCTGCGAGTTCGTCGTATCGACAGACTAGCAGCTGGCTGCCGCTGCGCCGAGGCCGGTCCTGCTCAGCGTCGCAGCCTCAGGGCCAGCACTTCGTTGACGACCAGCGCGCCGAGCACCAGCGCTCCGCCCGTCAGCGTGCTCGGCCCCGGTCGCTCACCGGCCCCGAGCCAGGCCCAGCTCACACCGAACAGCACCTCTAGCAGGCCCAGCAGCGCGATCTCCGGTGCCGGCAGTTCGCGGGTCAGCCGCACCACGAGCAGGCAGGGAATGGCCAGTTGCACGGCACCCAGCAGACCGAGCAGCCCGAGGTCGTGGCCCGAGGCCTGCAGCGGCCAGGCGAGCGGCAGCGCCACGACGGCCGACAGCAGCCCACCGATCAGCACGGCCGGCAGCATGTCCTGGGTGGCCACTGCGGCTTCGTCGGGATCGGCCGGACCGTGGCTGGCGTACTGCAACACCGTCCAGTTGGTGGCCGCCGCCAGCGGCACCGTCAGCGCGATCAGGGTACCGGTGAGCGACATGCCCGCTCCCGCCTCCTGGCCGAACATCCAGGCGATGCCGATGCCGCCGACCGCGATCGCGATCCAGGTGCGCGCCGGCAGCCGGTGGTGCAGGAAGATCCGCGCGAACAGCGCGGTGATCAGCGGCCCGATCGCCATCGTGACCAGCACGTTGGCCACCGTCGTCAGGGTGATCGCCACCATGAAGGCAGTGAACATCGTCGCCCAGCACAGTCCCGATGCCCACACCGGCCAGGGCGCACGCAGCAGGCCGCGCCACAGCGCCGCGCCCCGCATCGCGCTCAGCGCCACCGTGAGCGTCAGCGCGTTGAACAGCTGCGCCAGAAGGTCACCTCGAAGCTGCGCGCAGCGTCCAGGTGACGAGTGACGACACCGGCGATACTCCAGAGGAGCGTCACCACGATCATCAGCGTGACCGCGCGTCCGTGTGTCATCGGCCCCGGCAAGGACTCAGGCGGCTTCGCGCGACGCGCGCTTGCGCTCGTGTTCCTTCAGGTGGCGCTTGCGCAGCCGGATCGACTTCGGGGTGATCTCCACCAGCTCGTCGTCGGCGATGAACTCCACCGCGTACTCGAGCGACAGGATGATCGGCGGCGTGATCTTGATCGCATCTTCCTTGCCGCTGACGCGGAAGTTGGTGAGCTGCTTGGCGCGCACCGCGTTGACCACCAGGTCGTTGTCGCGCGAGTGGATGCCGACCAGCATGCCTTCGTACACCGGGTCGCCGGCCTTGACGAACATGCGCCCGCGGTCGTCGAGTTTGCCGAGCGCATAGGTCACGATCTCGCCGTCGTCCTGGCTGATCAGTACTCCGTTCTTGCGGCCCTCGAGCTCGCCCTTGTAGGCTCGTAGCCGTCGAAGATGTTGCTGATGAGCCCGGTGCCGCGGGTCAGGTTCATGAACTCGTTGGAAAAGCCGATCAGGCCGCGCGCCGGAATGCGGTACTCCAGGCGCACGCGCCCCATGCCATCGGGCTCCATGTTCACCAGATCGGCCTTGCGCAGCCCCAGCGCCTGCATCACCCCCCCCTGGTGCTGTTCCTCGACGTCGGCGGTCACCAGCTCCATCGGCTCGTGGCGCTCGCCGTTCACCTCATGGAACACCACGCGCGGCTTGCTCACCGCGAGCTCGTAGCCCTCACGGCGCATGTTCTCCAGCAGGATGGTCAGGTGCAGTTCGCCGCGGCCCGAGACCTCGAAGATGCCGTCCTCGTCGGTGTCCTTGACGCGCAGCGCCACGTTGCTCTGCAGCTCGCGGTCAAGCCGGTCGCGCAGCTGACGGCTGGTGACGAACTTGCCTTCGCGTCCAGCCAGCGGCGAGTTGTTGACGCAGAAGTTCATCGTCAGCGTGGGCTCGTCCACCTCCAGCATCGGCAGCGGCACCGGATCGTCGATGTCGGTCAGCGTAACGCCGATGCCGATGTCCTCGATGCCGTTGATCAGCACGATGTCGCCGGGGCCGGCCTCGGTGGCCTGCACGCGCTCCAGACCGTCGAACTTCAGCACCTGGTTCACGCGCGCCTTGAACGGGATGCTGTCCTCGCCGGAGAAAACCGCCACGTCCTGCATCGGCTTGAGCGTGCCCTGATTGATGCGTCCGATGCCGATGCGGCCGACGAAGGTGGAGTAATCGAGCGAGCAGATCTGCAGCTGCAGCGGGCCTTCGGGATCGCCTTCGTGCGGCGGCACGTGCTGCAGGATGGCGTCGAACAGCGGCGCCATGTTCGTCCCTACCTCGCCGGGCGTCGTCGACGCCCAGCCGTTCAGGCCGGAGGCGTAGATGATCGGGAAGTCGAGCTGTTCCTCGGTGGCGCCGAGCTTGTCGAACAGGTCGAAGGTGGCGTTGATCACGTAGTCGGGCCGCGCGCCGGGGCGGTCGACCTTGTTGACGACGACGATGGGCTTCAGGCCCAGCGCCAGCGCCTTCTTCGTCACGAAGCGGGTCTGCGGCATCGGGCCTTCCACCGCGTCGACCAGCAGCAGCACCGAATCGACCATCGACAGCACGCGCTCGACCTCGCCGCCGAAATCGGCGTGCCCGGGGGTGTCGACGATGTTGACGTGGGTGCCCTTCCACTCGACGGCACAGTTCTTCGACAGGATCGTGATGCCACGTTCCTTTTCGATGTCGTTGCTGTCCATCACGCGCTCGGCGACCTTCTCGTTCTCGCGGAAGGTGCCGCTCTGGCGCAGCAGCTGGTCCACGAGCGTGGTCTTGCCGTGGTCGACGTGCGCGATGATCGCCACGTTGCGGATCTGGCGGGCGTTGTTGCTGGTCGTCATGTCATGCTCACTTGCTTGGATTCGGTAAGGGGCGCAGCGGTCGCGGTGTCGGCGGCAGGGCTGGCGTCGATCAGCGCCTGCACTTCAGGCGGGCTCAGCAGCCGGCCGGGGATCAGTTCTCCGGCCTTCACGTGGGCGCTGCCGAGGAAGGCACGCGGCTCGGGGCCGTATACCCGCACCGCGGCGCAATCCACAGCCTCGACGCGGCGACGCAGGCCGGACAGGAAGCGGCCGGCCTCGTCAGCCGCCAACCGCACGGCAGGCCAGTCGGCCACCAGCACGTCGGGTGGCAACAGGCGCTGCTCGCGCAGCACGGGATCGAGCGCCTGCAGCGCGTCGATGGTGATCGCGCCGTCCAGTTGCACCGGTCCGCTGGCCACCCGGCGCAGCGCGCTCAGGTGGGCGCCGCAGCCGAGCGCACGGCCCAGGTCTTCGGCGAGTGTGCGGATGTAGGTGCCCTTGCTGACGCAGACCTCGATGTCGAGCTCGTCAGCGTGCCAGCGCAGGATGTCCAGCCGATGAATCACGACTCGCCGCGGGGTGCGTTCGACCTCGACGCCGGCGCGCGCGTATTCGTAGAGTGCCTTGCCCTCGTGCTTGAGCGCCGAATGCATCGGTGGCAGCTGCATCGTCTCGCCGGTCAGGGCGGTGCAGGCGGCGTGCAGCGCCGCGTCGTCGAAGGACACCGGGCGCGTCTCGATCACCTCGCCCTCGCCGTCGCCACCGATGCGCGTGACGCCGAGCTTCAGCGTCGCACGGTAGGTCTTGTCGGCATCCAGGCTGGCCTGAGAAAACTTGGTGGCCGCGCCGAAGCACAGCGGCAGCAGGCCCGTCGCCAGCGGATCGAGGGTGCCGGTGTGCCCCCCTTCTCGGCGCGCAGCATGCCCTTGACCTTCTGCAGCGCGTCGTTGCTCGACCAGCCAGCGGCTTGTCGAGCAGCAGCACGCCGTGCAGCGCACGGCGCGGTGCACGCGGCTCGCGCACGGCTTGCGGCACGCGGCGGGGTGGACGGTTCAGCGCAACCGGGTTCACGTCAGGCCTCGGTGGCACCCGGTTGATCGTCCGCGTCCTTCGCCCGGGTCGCGTTGGCCTCGTGGATCAGCGCGTTGAGGTCGGCCGCACGCTCGGTGGTACGGTCGAACTGGAAATGCAGTGTGGGCACGGTGTGGATCTGCAGGCGCTTGAAGAGGCTGTTGCGCAGGTAACCGGCGGCCTCGTTCAGCGCGGCGGCGCTCTCGGCCGGATCGCCGATCAGCACCGAGAAGAACACCTTCGCGTGCGCATAGTCGGGCGTGACCTCGACCGCCTGGATCGTGACCATGCCGATGCGCGGGTCCTTGAGCTCACGGATGAGCCCGGCGACGTCGCGCTGGATCTGGTCGGCCACGCGCAGGCTGCGGTTGGGAATGGCGCGCTTGTGCTTCATGATGGGCTCCTGAACGACCCCTCAAGCACGAACCCCGCCGACTTTCGAGGGCGGGGTCCGTGCACGAGGCCAACTCCGCCTTACAGCGTTCGGGCGACTTCCTTGATCTCGAAGACTTCCAGCTGGTCGCCCTCTTTGATGTCGTTGTAGTTCTTCAGCTTGATGCCGCACTCGAAGCCTTCCTTGACCTCGCGCACGTCGTCCTTCATGCGGCGCACCGACTCGATCTCGCCGCTGTAGACCACCACGTTCTCGCGCAGCAGGCGGAAGCGTGCGTTGCGACGCACGATGCCGGAGGTGACCATCGAGCCTGCCACCGTGCCGATCTTCGAGGCCACGAACACCGTGCGGATCTCAGCGGTGCCGATGAGCTCTTCCTTCTGCTCCGGCGCCAGCATGCCCGTCATCGCCGACTTGATCTCGTCGACCGCGTCGTAAATGATGTTGTAGTAGCGCAGGTCGACGTTGTTGCCCTCGGCCAGCTTGCGCGCACCGGCATCGGCCCGCACATTGAAGCCGATGATGACGGCCTTCGACGCGATGGCCAGGTTGACGTCGCTCTCGCTGATGCCGCCCACCGCTGCGTGGACGATCTGCACCTTGACCTCGGCCGTGCTGAGCTTGAGCAGCGAGGCGCCCAGCGCCTCCTGCGAGCCCTGCACGTCGGCTTGATGATGAGCGGTAGCGTCTGCACCTCACCCTGGCCCATGGTCTCGAACATGTTCTCGAGCTTGGCGGCCTGTTGCTTGGACAGCTTCACGTCGCGGTACTTGCCGGAACGGAAGGTGGCGATCTCGCGCGCACGCCGCTCGTCGGACAGCACCATGAACTCGTCACCGGCCTGCGGCACCTCGGTCAGGCCCTGGATCTCGACCGGGATCGACGGGCCGGCCTCGGTGGCGGGCTTGCCGTTCTCGTCGAGCATGGCACGCACACGACCGTAGGTCGAACCGGCCAGGACCACGTCGCCACGCTTGAGCGTGCCCGACTGCACCAGCACCGTCGCGACCGGGCCGCGGCCCTTGTCGAGCTGCGCCTCGATCACCAGGCCCTTGGCGGGCGCGGCAACCTGCGCCTGCAGTTCCAGCACCTCGGCCTGCAGCAGCACCTGCTCCAGCAGCTCGTCGATGCCTTGACCGGTCTTGGCTGACACCTGCACGAAGGGCGAATCGCCGCCGAAGTCTTCCGGGACCACCTGCTCGGCGATCAGTTCGCTGCGCACGCGCTCCAGGTTGGTGCCCGGCTTGTCGATCTTGTTGATCGCCACGATCAGCGGCACCTCGGCCGCCTTGGCGTGGTGGATCGCTTCCTTGGTCTGCGGCATCACGCCGTCGTCGGCCGCCACGACCAGGATCACCAGGTCGGTGGCCTTGGCGCCGCGCGCCCGCATCGCCGTGAAGGCTTCGTGGCCCGGGGTGTCGAGGAAGGTGATCATGCCGCGCGGCGTCTCGACGTGATACGCGCCGATGTGCTGCGTGATGCCGCCGGCCTCACCCGCCGCCACGCGCGTGGTGCGGATGTAGTCGAGCAGCGAGGTCTTGCCGTGATCCACGTGGCCCATCACCGTGACCACCGGAGCGCGCGGCTCCAGCGGCACGTCGGTCACTTCCACGTCGTCCTCGAGGAAGGCATCCGGGTCGTCGAGCTTGGCCGTGAAGGCCTTGTGACCCATCTCTTCCACCAGGATCATGGCGGTTTCCTGGTCGAGCTGCTGGTTGATGGTGACCATCTGACCCAGCTTCATCAGTTGCTTGATGACCTCGGAGGCCTTGACCGACATCTTGTGCGCCAGATCGGCGACGCTGATGGTCTCGGGCACGTGCACCTCGTAGACCTGAGCCTCGGCCGGCGCGGTGAAGTCGACGGGCTGTCGCCACGGTCGCCGCCGCGACGCCCGCCGCGCGGTGCCTTCCAGCCGCCACGGCCGCCGGCATCGGGGCGTGCTCCGCCGCGCAGCGCGGCGCGCTTCTTCGCGGCGTCGTCGGCCCAGCTCGACGACAGCTTCTCGGACTTGACCGACTTCTTGTCGCCCGGCTTGGCGGCACCCGCAGCGCCTGCTGCCGCCGGGGCGCCCGGCTTGGCGGTGGGCTTGTGGATCGTGCCCTTGATGCCTTCGGCCGGCTTCGGCTCCTCGGGCTTCTTCGCCACGAGCACCTTCTTCGGCGCGTTCATCATCGCGCGGATCGCGGAGGCCTCGTCCTCGGCGGCCTTGCGGCGCTTGGCGAGGTCGGCGGCCTTCTGCTTCTCCTCGGCTTCGATGTCGGCGGCCTTCACCACGCGCAGCGCGGGCTTGGGCGGTTCGGCCGGAGCGGCCACCGCCGGCGCAGTGTCCGGCGCGGCGGCCTTGACACCGGTCGCTTCGACCTTGGCCGGCACCACCGGTTCGGCGGCAGCGGCCTCCAGCGCAGCGGCTGCAGCTTCAGCCGCGGCACGCTGGCGCGCCTCGGCGGCCTCCCGCTCGGCCTGCTCCTGGGCCTCGCGCGCACGGCGCTTCTCGGCCAGATCCTCTTCCTGGCGGCGCAGCAGCTCGGCCTGACGGCTGGCTTCTTCTTCGCGCTTCTGCAGTTCGGCTTCGTCGATCACCGGTGCGGCAGCCGTCGTCTCTTCAACGGCAGCCGGCGCATCGTCGCGCCTGATGAACGTGCGCTTCTTGCGCACTTCGACCTGGATGGTGCGGGCCTTGCCGGAGGCATCGGCCTGCTTGATCTCGGTGGTCGATTTTTTTGTCAGCGTGATCTTCTTGCGCTCGGCGCTCCCGGTGCCGTGCGAGGAGCGCAGGAAGTCGAGCAGGCGCTCCTTGTCGGCTTCGGTCAGCGCGTCGTCCGTGGACGCCTTCGCGACGCCAGCGGAGTGAAGCTGCTCGAGCAGCGCCGCAGCCGGGCGATTCAGCTCGGCGGCAAACTGTGCGACGGTAGTCACAGCCATTGTGGAGTGTCCTTGGTGTATCGGTGCGAACGGTGATGCGGAGTGCGGTGCGGGCGGCGCTTCAGGCAGTGAACCAGTGCTCGCGCGCCTTCATGATCAGGGCCTTCGCCTGCTCGTCGGCCACGCCGGTCAGCTCGGTCAGTTCGTCGACCGCGAGATCGGCCAGGTCGTCGCGCGTGTGGATGCCGCCTTCGGCCAGCCTGGCGATCAGCTCGGCATCGAGCCCCTCGAGGTCGCGCAGATCCTGCGAAACGCTTTCGAGCTTCTCTTCCTGGGCGATCTCCATCGTCAGCAGCGCGTCCTTGGCCCGCGTGCGCAACTCGTGGACGGTGTCCTCATCGAAGGACTCCATCTCCAGCATTTCTTGCAGCGGCACGTAGGCCACTTCCTCGAGGCTGGTGAAACCCTCGGCGATCAGGATGTCGGCCACCTCGGCATCGACGTCGAGCTTCTCGACAAACAGCTTGCGGATCGACTCCGATTCGGTCGCCTGCTTGTCCTGCGACTCCTCGGCGCTCATGATATTGATGCGCCAGCCGGTCAGCTCAGAAGCGAGGCGCACATTCTGGCCGCCGCGGCCGATGGCGATGGCGAGGTTCTCCTCGTCGACCACCACGTCCATCGCATGCTTCTCCTCGTCGACCACGATCGACTGCACATTGGCCGGCGCCAACGCGCCGATCACGAACTGCGCCGGATCGGCCGACCACAGCACGATGTCGACACGCTCGCCAGCCAGTTCGTTGGTGACGGCATTGACGCGCGAGCCGCGCACACCCACGCAGGTGCCGATCGGGTCGACCCGCTTGTCGTGCGACAGCACGGCGATCTTGGCGCGCGAACCTGCATCTCGGGCGCAGCTTTTGATCTCGAGCAGGCCCTGCTCGATCTCCGGAACCTCGTGGCGGAACAGTTCCACCATGAAGCCAGGTGCGCTGCGCGACAGCATGATCTGCGGCCCGCGTTGCGTGGTGTCCACTTCCGTGATGTAGGCGCGAACGCGGTCGCCGGTGCGGAGGTTTTCCTTGGCGATCAGCTCACTTCGCTTCAGACGCCCCTCGACCCGGCCGCTCTCGACGACGAGGTCGCCCTTGTCGAGGCGCTTGACGGTGCCGACGAAGATCTTGTCGCCGCGCGACAGGAAGTCATTGAGCAACTGCTCGCGCTCGGCGTCGCGCACCTTCTGCAGGATCACCTGCTTGGCGGCCTGCGCACCGATGCGCCCGATCGACACCGACTCGATGGCTTCCTCGATGTAGTCGCCTTCCTCGATGTCTTCGATGCGGTCGCGGGCATCGGTCAGCAGTTCCTCGGCGTCGGCGTTCTGCAGGCCGGCGCTGTCGGGCACGACGAGCCAGCGGCGAAACGTTTCGTACTCGCCGGTGTCGCGGTCGACCGATACGCGGATGTCGACCTCGCCGCCATGCAGTTTCTTGCTCGCCGAGGCGAGCGCCGCCTCGACGGCCTCGAACACGACATCACGCTCGACGCTCTTCTCGCGAGCGATCGCATCCACAAAGTCCAACAGATCGCGGTTCATTGTTCGTAACCTCCGGGTACCTGCGCCGCGGGCTCGGCTTGCTCCTTGCCCTTGCGGCCCTTGAAGTCCACGACCGGCACGAGCCGGGCGTCGCGAACTTCCTCGAGCGTGAATCCCAAGACCTGATCCTGCTTGCCGTCGTTGAAATGCAGTTCCCACGCCTCGCCGGCCGCTGCGAGCACGCCCTGGTACTTTTTGCGACCTTGGAACGGCAGCTTCAGCGTGATGTCGATCCGCTCACCGGCGAAGCGGGCGTAGTCGGCCGACTTCTTCAGCGGGCGGTCCAGGCCGGGCGAGGAGACCTCGAGCCGCGAGTAATCGCAGTTCTCGACCTCCAGCACATACTGCAATTGGCGGGTCACCTTCTCGCAGTCCTCGACCGTCACGAATTCCCCCGGACCACCGTCGTAGACCTGTCCCGGCACCCGGTCGATGAATACGCGCAGCAACCCCTGCGAGCCCCGCTCGCATTCCACCAACTCATAACCGAATCCGGTCACGGTTTTCTCAACGGCTGCCTGCCAACTCATCGACTGAAGGTTCCCGGGTTGAAACCCGCTCCATGAACTGCAAAAAGGAACGTCCGCAAAAACAATCGAACAAAAAAAAAGGGCTGGAATCTCCGGCCCAATTTCTTGTCTGGCGAAATCTGGTCTAGCGAAGCGGGGATTGTAGCGTGGGCACGCACTACCGGCAAGCATCGGGGGTGTCAAGAGCATGGCGGAGCCACGCCGCCGTGCCAGAATTTCGGGCTGCAAACAGTGGGATGGAGACATGACATGGGCTTTCTCGCCGGCAAGCGGCTGCTGATCACCGGACTGCTGTCCAACCGCTCGATCGCCTACGGCATCGCCCGCGCCTGCCGGCGCGAAGGCGCTGAACTGGCGTTCAGCTATGTCGGCGAGCGCTTCAAGGAGCGGACCACCGAATTCGCCCGTGAGTTCGACTCCAGCCTGATCTTCGACTGCGACGTCGCCGAAGACGCGCAGATCGACGCGATGTTCCAGCAACTCGCCCTGACCTGGCCCCAATTCGACGGTTTCGTCCACTCGATCGGCTTCGCGCCGCGCGAGGCGATCGCCGGCGACTTCCTCGACGGCCTGAGCCGCGAGGCCTTCCGCATCGCCCACGACATCTCCTCGTACAGCTTCCCGGCGCTGGCCAAGGCGGCGGCGCCGCTGCTGACCCCGAAGGCCGCGTTGCTGACGCTGACCTACCTGGCGCCGAGCGGGTCGTGCCGAACTACAACACCATGGGCCTGGCCAAGGCCTCTCTGGAGGCCAGCGTGCGCTACCTCGCCGGCAGCCTGGGCCCGCGCGGCGTGCGCGTCAATGGCATCTCGGCCGGGCCGATCAAGACGCTGGCGGCGTCGGGCATCAAGGGCTTTGGCAAGATCCTCGACGTGGTGGAGAACAATGCGCCGCTGCGCCGCAATGTGACGATCGACGACGTGGGCAACGTTGCGGCTTTCCTGCTCAGCGACCTGGCGGCCGGCGTGACAGCCGAGATCACCTATGTCGACGGCGGCTTCAGCCGGGTCGCCAGCGGCATGACCGACGCCTGATCCCTGTTGCCGGAGGCGATCGATCGTCTCCGGACGCTGACCTCACTGCTTCACGCAGTCCACGGCGTAGCGGCGCTCGCCGCTGTCGGTTTCCTCCTCGACCAAACCGTGCACATCGGTGTCGAAACCGGGGAATCGACGGTTGAAGTCGCGGGTGAAGCGCAGGTAGTCGACGATCTTCTTGTTGAAGCGCTCACCCGGGATCAGCAGCGGGATGCCCGGTGGATAGGGTGTCAGCAGCGAGGTGGTGATGCGCCCTTCCAGGCTCTCGATCTCCACTCGCTCGGTCTTGCGGTGCGCGATGTGGGCGTAGGCCTCACTGGGCTTCATCGCCGGCTGCAGGTCCGACAGGTACATCTCGGTGGTCAGCCGGGCGATATCGCCCTTGACGTAGGCCTCGTGGATGCTCTGCGCCAGGTCGCGCAGCCCCATGCGCTCGTAGCGCGGGTGGGCGGCGCAGAACTCCGGCAGGATGCGCCACAGCGGCGCGTTCTTGTCGTAGTCGTCCTTGAACTGCTGCAGCGCGGTCAGCAGCGTGTTCCACCGACCCTTGGTGATGCCGATCGTGAACATGATGAAGAACGAGTACAACCCGGTCTTCTCGACGATCACGCCATGCTCGGCCAGGAACTTGGTGACGATCGAGGCCGGGATGCCGGTCTTGGCGAACTTGCCGGCCACGTCGAGTCCCGGCGTCACAAGCGTCGACTTGATCGGGTCGAGCATGTTGAAGCCTTCGGCCAGCGGACCGAAGCCGTGCCACTTGGCGTCGGCCTTGATCATCCAGTCCTCGGGCTTGCCGATGCCGTCCTCGGCCAGCTTGTCGGCCCCAGACCTTGAACCACCAGTCCTTGCCGAATTCCTTGTCGACCTTGCGCATCGCACGCCGGAAGTCGAGCGCTTCCTGGATGCTCTCCTCCACCAGTGCGGTTCCTCCGGGGGGCTCCATCATCGCCGCCGCGACGTCGCAGCTCGCGATGATCGCGTACTGCGGCGACGTCGAGGTATGCATCAGATAGGCTTCGTTGAACAGGTGGCGGTCGAGCTTGGTGTTCTGGGCATCCTGCACCAGCACCTGAGAAGCCTGGCTGATGCCGGCCAGCAGCTTGTGCGTCGACTGCGTGGCATAGACCACCGCTTCCTTCGGCCGCGGACGGTTCTTGCCCATCGCGTGGTAGCTGCCGTAGAACTTGTGGAAGGCAGCGTGAGGCAGCCAGGCCTCGTCGAAATGCACTGTGTCGATCCAGCCGTCGAGCAGTCCCTTGATGGTCTCGGTGTTGTAGAGCACGCCGTCGTAGGTGCTTTGCGTCAACGTCAGGATGCGCGGCTTGACGGTGGCCGGGTCCACATGCGCGAGCAGCGGGTTGGCGGCAATGCGCTTGCGGATCGCCGCGGGCTCGAACTCGGCCTTCGGGATCGGGCCGATGATGCCCAGGTGGTTGCGCGTCGGCGGCAGGAACACCGGCACCGCGCCGGTCATGATGATCGCGTGCAGGATGGACTTGTGGCAGTTGCGGTCCACCACCACCACGTCGTCGGGCGCCACGGTGTGGTGCCAGACCATCTTGTTGCTGGTGCTGGTGCCGTTGGTGACGAAGAAGCAGTGGTCGGCGTTGAAGATGCGGGCCGCATTGCGCTCGCTCTGAGCCACCGGGCCGGTGTGGTCGAGCAACTGACCGAGCTCGTCGACCGAGTTGCAGACGTCGGCGCGCAGCATGTTCTCGCCGAAGAACTGGTGGAACATCTGCCCGACCGGGCTCTTCAGGAACGCCACGCCGCCGCTGTGGCCAGGGCAGTGCCAGGAATAGGAACCGTCCTGCGCGTAGTCGACCAATGCCTTGAAGAATGGCGGCGCCAGTCCGTCGAGATAGCTCCTGGCCTCGCGGATGATGTGGCGGGCCACGAACTCGGGCGTGTCCTCGAACATGTGGATGAAGCCGTGCAGCTCGCGCAGCACGTCATTGGGCAGGTGTTGCGAGGTGCGGGTCTCGCCGTAAAGGTAGATCGGAATCTCCAGGTTCTTGCGGCGGATCTCGCGGATGAACTGGCGCAGGTTCAGCACGGCCGGCGCGAGTTCGGGCCCCTCGTGGGTGAACTCGTTGTCGTCGATCGACAGGATGAAAGCACTGGCGCGGCTCTGCTGCTGGGCGAACTGGCTCAGGTCGCCGTAGCTGGTGACGCCCAGGATCTCGAAGCCTTCCTTGACGATCGCGTCCGCCAGCGCACGGATGCCCAGTCCGGAGGTGTTCTCGGAGCGAAAGTCCTCGTCGATGATGACGATGGGGAAACGAAAGTGCTGCATCTGGAGGCCTCCGGCGGGCGCTGCTGGCGGGACCACCCCGCTCAAGGAAGCGCGGAGTTTAGGGCTACATCTGCAACGGCTTGATGAGCCAGGGCACGAAACGCTGCGTCGTACACTGAATGCAACATTGTTCGTCAGACGCAAGCACATCCGAGGAGGCCCGATGGACTGGAGTGCCGCCACCTGGTGGTGGATCGCGAGCGGCGCGCTGGTCGCGGCCGAGCTGACCACCGGCACCTTCTACCTCCTGATGCTCGCGCTGGGCTTCGTGGCCGCGGCCTTCGCCGCCCATGCCGGCTTCGGGTTCAGCGTCCAGATGCTCGCGGCGGCCCTGGTCGGCGGCGGCGCGGTGATCGCCTGGCACCTCAAACGCCTGCGGCGGCCCCCCGCTGCGGCGGCCAGCGCCGACCGCAACGTCAACCTCGATATCGGCGAGCGCGTGCATGTCACCGAGTGGCAGGCCGACGGTTCGGCCATGGTCAGCTACCGCGGTGCGCAGTGGAGCGCGCGCTACGCCGGCGATGGCGCGCCGTCGCCCGGCGAGCATGTCATCCACGCCATCGACGGCTCCCGCTTGCTGCTGGTTCGCTGATTCCCCTTCCTCCTTCAGGGATCCCCATGGAAATCGTCGCCATCGTCTTCTTCGTCATCGCCATCATCTTCATCGCGCGCTCGATCAAGGTCGTGCCGCAGCAGAGTGCCTGGGTCGTGGAGCGGCTCGGCAAGTACCACGCAACGCTCGTTCCCGGCCTGAACTTCCTGGTGCCCTTCGTCGACCGCCTCGCCTATCGGCATTCGCTGAAGGAGATTCCGTTGGACGTGCCGAGCCAGGTCTGCATCACCAAGGACAACACCCAGCTCACTGTCGACGGCATCCTCTACTTCCAGGTCACCGACGATGCGTGCCAGCTACGGCGCGTCCAACTACATCCTCGCGATCACCCAGCTGGCCCAGACCACGCTGCGCAGCGTGATCGGCAAGATGGAGCTCGACAAGACCTTCGAGGAGCGCAACGCGATCAACGCCGCCGTCGTCCACGCGCTCGACGAGGCGGCGCTGAACTGGGGCGTCAAGGTGCTGCGCTACGAGATCAAGGACCTGACGCCGCCGGCCGCCATCCTGCACGCGATGCAGGCCCAGATCACCGCTGAGCGCGAAAAGCGCGCGTTGATCGCGGCCTCGGAGGGCCGGCGCCAGGAGCAGATCAACATCGCCACCGGCGAGCGCGAAGCCTTCATCGCCCGCTCCGAGGGCGAGAAGCAAGCCGAGATCAACAACGCACTGGGCGAGGCCGCCGCGATCACCGCGGTCGCCGAGGCGACCGCCGGCGCGATCCGCCAGATCGCCGCGGCGATCCGCGAACCCGGTGGCGAGCAGGCCGTGCAGCTGAAGGTGGCCGAGCGCGCGGTCGACGCCTACAGCCAGCTCGCACAGAAGAACAACACCATGATCGTGCCGGGCAACATGAGCGAGGTCTCGGCGCTGATCGGCACGGCGATGACACTGTTCAACAAGGGCGTGCCGGCGAAGTGAGCCGCCCATGGCCCTGAACGTGCTCGGCGAGACGCTGCGCCCCTGCTCCTACGATCCGCTGACCGGCTACTTCCGAGACGGCTGCTGCAGCACCTCGGCCGAGGATCTCGGCACGCACGTGATCTGCACCCGGGTCACTGCCGCTTTCCTCGCCTTCTCGCGCGAGCGCGGCAACGACCTCGTCACACCGCGGCCGGAGTGGCGTTTTGCCGGCCTGAAGCCAGGCGACCGCTGGTGCCTGTGCGCCCTGCGCTGGAAGGAGGCGCTCGAAGCGGGTGCGGCGCCGCCGGTCGTTCTGGACAGCACGCACGAGCGCGCCCTGGCCTACGTCTCGCTGGAGCAGTTGCAGTCCCACGCGTTGTGAGCGGCCGGAGCGCGGACCACCCCTGCACGTAGGCGCATTCCGACAAGCGCCCTGCCCGACGGCCGACGGCTGGCGCTGACCCGCGCCGGCAGGAAAGACCGGGCACGCTGGTTACGCTTTTGCCCATGTCAACGACCACGTGGGAAAGGACCCTGCGTATGCAAGAAGAAAACAATCTGCAGCCGCTGCAACTGCAAATCGCGGCCCTCCGGGCGGCCGAACCTGCCGCCGACGGGGCGGCCATCCTGTTGAAAGCGGACGCCTTGCTTGCCGGCGAGCGCCGCAGTCTGGCCATCGCCATCATGCGGGACCTTGCCCCGCTGGTCGCCGTGACCTTGCTGGCCAAGGCAGCCGAAGCCGGAACCGTGCCTGGCGAAGCAAACGCTCCCCCCGTGCCGCCGGCACTCGAGTGTCTGGGCATTGGCGCGGTGGCTGCGCAGGACCCGACGCGCGTGCGATTGCACTTGCAGTTCGACAACGGGCTGATGCTGCCGGCTGAAATGTCCAAGGAGGCCGCACGCGCCTTGATTCGTGGGCTCGAATCGGAACTGAAGAGCTGACACTCCTCTCCCCCATCGGAGCTACCCCCTATCGGGACGCGCCCATGGCAAGGATCGCCGAAGCTTCGGCACCGCGGTGATGTCCGCTTTCCCGGGAGCTTCAATGTCCCTGTCTCATGCAAAGTCGCGACCGTTCGGCGCGAGTGACGTGCCTCCTGCGAGCCCGACTGCCGGCAGCAGCGAGAGCGAAACGGAATCCTCGGGTTGGCTCGCTTCGTCGTTCGACCTGAAGTTGGGACTCGATGTCTGCGAGCGCCCCTTGGACAGCCTCCCCAGCGACCAACTGGAGGCGCTGATCCAGCAGGCCGTCAACCGCGAGCAGACGGCCGCTCGCGTGAACAGCGTTTATGCGGACCAGCGCCGCAACCAGCGGCGCCGCGAAGACCGCAGCTGAAGCGCGCTACGGTCTCGCAAGTTCGCATGGACGTCCGCCTTACGGCTCAGCGCGTCTGCTTCTTGAAGGCATCCTGCAACTCACCGGGCAGGGTGTCGATCGGGTGCTCGATCACGGTGAGGCCACTGCGCAACTCGAACGTCGAATCGATCCAGTCGCCTTCATCGCCCTGCTCGGGCTCGCTCAGATCGAGATCGACCGCCAGCGAATTCAGTGGCCGGATCGGCTTGGCAGGAGGCGGAGGCCGGCGTGGCGGCCCGGAACTGTACGCAGCCATCTGGTTGCACCCATGGGGAGTGTGCGTAGACTGAAGCTTAACGCCGTTGGGCCGGATCGCACAGCCGCTTGCGCCGCAGAGCCGGAAGACAGGCTGCCCGAATGGGTCGAACGCAGTCATTCACCCTGCGTAGTAGCATCTTCGCAGGGAGTCCTCCACTCATCCGCGGATTAGGCGCACGGGGTGCCCAGCACCTCCAGTTCTGGCATGAGCGTAGATAGTTTGGCCCTGCCCCCGAGCCGTCGCTCTGCCGAGACGCGGCTTGATGCATGCCACTACCGGAGGAGTTTCCCCATGTTCCGCGCCGTTTTCCTGCAGAAGTCCGATACCGCCGTCCTCACCGAAGTCCGAGAACTTTCTGAGGACCGCCTGCCCGAGGGCGACGTGCTCGTCGCTGTCGACTACTCCACCATCAACTACAAGGACGGCTTGGCGATCACCGGCCGCTTCCCGGTGGTGCGCCAATGGCCGATGGTGCCGGGCATCGACCTCGCCGGCACCGTGGAGTCGAGCGCGAACCCCCGCTTCAAGCCGGGCGACAAGGTGCTGATCAACGGCTACGGCCTCGGCGATGCACACTGGGGCGGCCTGGCCCAGAAGGCTCGTGTCAAGAGCGAGTGGTTGATCCCGGTGCCGAGCCCGTTCTCCACATTGAACGCGATGGCCATCGGGACAGCCGGCTACACCGCGATGCTGTGCGTGCTGGCGCTCGAACAGCACGGCGTGCGCCCGGACCGCGGGCCCGTCCTGGTCACCGGTGCAGCCGGTGGTGTGGGGACGATCGCCATCGCGGTGCTCGCCAAGCTGGGCTTCGATGTGACGGCCTCCACCGGCCGGCTCGAGGAAGCGGCCTTCCTGCAGAAACTCGGCGCGAGCCAGGTCATCGACCGCGCCACGCTGGCCAGCGCCGGTGAGATGCTGGGCGAAGAACGATGGGCCGGCGCGATCGACACGGTCGGCAGCGCGACCCTCGCCAATGTGTGCGCAGCCACCCGGTACCGCGGCACGGTCACCGCCTGCGGGTTGGCCCAGGGCCTGGACTTTCCCACCTCCGTGCTGCCGTTCATCCTGCGCAACATCACGCTGTGCGGGATCGACTCGGTGATGGCCCCTACGAATTGCGCGCCGAGGCCTGGCAACGTCTGGCCCGCGACCTCGACGTGAAGAAGCTCGATGCCGTGACCCAGGTGCTCGGCCTGGACCAAGCGATTGCGACGGCCAACGACGTGCTGTCAGGCAAGGTGCGTGGCCGCGCAGTGATCGACGTGAATCGCTGATTGCGCGTCGTCATCGGAATGTCACTGGCGGAGAGAGCGGAATCTAACTGACCGTCCAGCGCAGTCCAGCCTGATCCAGCAAACCGGCCTGCAGCCCAATATTCACGCGGGTTCTACGATTTTGCTTGTCTAGCGCCGTCCAAGCGCATACATTCCAATCCATGTTTAAAACGTGGGTTGAATAGTGGGTACTTCGATTGGGCGGAGGGCGCTGCACAAGCTGTCGGCCAGGCAGGTCGAGGCTGCGAAGGCGCCCGGCTACGTCGGCGACGGTGGTGGCCTGTGGCTGCAGGTGAGCCCGACGGGGACCAAGTCGTGGGTGTTCCGGTTCACGCGGAACGGACGCGCCCGCGAGATGGGCCTGGGCGCCCTCCACACGGTGTCCCTGGCGCGAGCCCGGGAGAAGGCCCGCGAAGCGCGTGAGCTGCTCGTGGACGGCCTAGATCCTCTTGAGGCCCGGGCAGCCGAGCGACGCACCACGGATTCGAATGCCGCGCGAGCCGTCACATTCGAGGCCGAGGCCGAGGCCTACATCGAGGCACACCGCCACGGCTGGAAGAACGCCAAGCACGCCGACCAGTGGACGAACACGCTGGAGACCTACGCCTACCCGTTCATCGGCAAGCTGCTGGTCAGCGAGATCGACACCGCGTTGGTGATGAAGTGCCTGCAACCGATCTGGACGACCAAGACCGAAACCGCCTCACGAGTCCGGGGCCGCATCGAGTCCGTCCTGGATTACGCCACGGCCCTGAAGCATCGCAGCGGCGACAACCCGGCGCGCTGGCGCGGGCACCTGGATAACCTGCTGCCGAGGCCCACGAAGGTCTCCAAGACCGAGCATCACGCCGCCCTGCCCTACGCTGAGATCGGCGCGCTGATGAAGCTGATCCGAGCAGAGTCCGGGCTGTCGGCCCGAGCGCTGGAATTCACCATCCTGACCGCCACCCGCACCGGGGAGGCGATCGGCGCCCGATGGGCCGAGATCGATCTGGAGGGCGCGCTGTGGACCATCCCCGCCGTCCGGATGAAGGCTGACAAGGCGCACCGCGTGCCGCTGTCGAAGCGCGCGGTGAAGCTGCTTGAGGGCCTTTCCCGGTCGGGCCCGCTGGTGTTTCCTGGCCTGCGCGACGGTAAGGCGCTATCGAACATGGCGATGCTGACTCTGCTGCAGAAGCGGATGGGCCGGCCCGATCTAACCGTCCACGGCTTCCGCTCCACGTTCCGGGACTGGGCCGCCGAGACCACCAACCACCCGAGCGAGGTCGTCGAGATGGCCCTCGCTCACACGATCTCTGATGAGGTTGAGGCCGCCTACCGTCGCGGCGACCTGATCGAGAAACGAGCCAAGCTGATGCAGTCTTGGGCCGACTACTGCGGACGCATCCACACCGACGCGACCGTCACCCCGATTCGTGCCAAGAAGGCATGAAGCAAGCGCGGCCGGAAGGTGCTGTAACACCGACCGACCGCTGACCAACCCCGATCACAGGAGGATCGAAAATGGCTGACACCAATGCTACCGAACAATCAACGCAGCGCCGCGAGCGCCGCTACTACGTGCCCATGCCCATCAACGCCGGCGCACCGGGCGTGACATGGGCTAGGCATAGTCGTCGGACGGACGAGTATCGCGGCACTGCCGAAGCGCTCGCCGCCGCCGGCCTACTGGAGCTGGAGCGGTTTCCAGGCATGCCAGGACAGAATGCCGTATCTGCAGCGTACCGGCCTTTGGGTGTGTTGCCGGAAGCTGGCGAAAGGCATCAGACCTTCCCGGCTTTCAGGTGGTATATCGCTCTTCGACTGGGCGGTATCGGATCGTGCGCAATGTCGATCGCGAAGAAGTGAAGCGACGAACTGCAGAGCTTGCGTCTAAGGCTGAGCAACGACTAGCGGCTGAGCAACGACTAGCGGCTGAAGAGGCTGTGCTGCGAGAGTTGCCCAAGACCTTGCTTGCGTACTTGGCGCTGGCCATCAGCACCAGTGGCAGCCTGGAATCCGTCCGATGGCATTTCAACGAGCCAGGTTGGCTCGCGAAAAACGAAGTCACGAAGACGGCGCGACTTCAGGTTTTGTCCGGGTTGGAGTTGATCCAGATCGCAGAAATTGAGCGGTCGATCATCGGCCACGGGTTGGAGCAAGCAAAGCAGCTTCTTCAACGCTTCACGAATGCGTAGCGCGCACGTCCGCAACTACCAATGAAGGGCCTCGTCGCTGTCGAGCTAACGCAAGTACAGCGCTACATGCTGGCTTCGTTTGTCGAGATGATCGGCACGTACCTTGTTGATTCTGGCGTTGCGCGGCAAGGACCCGATCCAGCTTCGAAATTTGTATCGCTGTTCTCCACTCCACTTTCCAACGGCAATTCGCCGCTATGGCGCTCTCTCGGTCGCGGGTCTCGCGCCACCTGCAGAGGAGGTGCGACTTCCGTCATGTTGCGTCGAGAGCAAGCCGCCTGGTGGTGCCGGGCGCTCTTCGACTGGATGACGAGTCTCAGTCCCGAGCAGATTGCAACGGTCCCAGCCAAATATCGACTGGAATTTCTCCGTGATTTGGGCCGCACATGCGTACAGCTCGCGCGCGCCGCTGATTCGCGTCGCGGAAAAAGGCGGAAGTTCAACGCCTCCAAAGCGCTCGATGAGTACGAGCGCTTGAAAGCACTTCCCCGGTCGTCACGAGGGAGGCCCTTAGAGGCGGTCGCGCTGAAGCACAAGGTGTCTGTTGCCGCAATGTCGCGCGCGCTAAAGCAGGAGCGACGCAGACGCGAGATTCCATCGGCCGCACGCCTACTTTTAGGTTAAACGCAAATCGTTGAGCGGTGCCCCGCCAATCATGTCGTCATGTCCACTGACGACGCGAGGCGCCCGATGCAAACCACCCCGACCCGATACCCGGCCGACGCGATGGTGCGCGTCGAGCAGATCTGCGGAAACCCCAAGAAGGGCTCGCCTGGGCTTCTGCCCATCAGCCGCAGCACTTGGTGGAAGTGGGTCCAGGACGGTCACGTTCCGCCCGGTCGGAAGATCGGCGCTGGCGTCACCGCCTGGCCCGTCTCGGTCGTCCTGAACATCGGCGAAGCCTCCACGGATGTTGACGCCGACCG
>NZ_AZND01000034.1:0-24993 GCF_000576205.1 Methylibium sp. T29
CGCTGCGCCCCTGGCCCCACTGCCCGCCGCCGGGCTCGACATCCCGCGCGGCGCCGTCGCCAAGTTCGAGGCCAACCTGGCCGCGATCGACACCCTGCGCGCGCTCGACGCGTCGGGCAACGAGCCCGACGAGAACCAGCGCAGCACGCTGCTGCGCTACACCGGCTGGGGTGGCCTGCCCGCGAGCTTCAACCTCGAGGCGCCGGAACCGGCCTGGGCACGTCGCGCCGCGCAACTGCGCGACGCGCTCGACACCGATGACCACAGCTCTGCGCTGGCGTCGGTCAACAACAGCCACTACACCCCGGCCGCAGTGATCGCGGCGATGTGGCAGGCGGTTCGAGGCTTTGGGTTCAATGGAGGCCGTGTGCTCGAACCGAGCGCCGGCATCGGCCACTTCCTTGGTGCGATGCCGGCGGCGCTGGCCGAGCACTGCACGGTCACGGCCATCGAGATCGACCGGCTTTCGGGCCGGATGCTGCGGGCGCTCTACGGCGCCAGCGGTGTGGACGTGCGCATCGGAGCGTTCGAGAAGACGCCGCTCGCCAATGACTGGTACGACCTGGCGATCGGCAACGTGCCCTTCGGTGCCTACAAGGTGGCCGATTCGAGCAACCGGCCCTACGGCCGCTTCAGCATCCACAACTACTTCTTCGGCCGCGCGCTCGATCTGCTGCGGCCCGGTGGGCTGGCCTGTTTCATCACCAGCAGCCACACGATGGACAGCTGGGAGGACACCGTGCGGCGCTACCTCGCGTCGCAGGCGGTGCTGCTGGGCGCGATCCGCCTGCCGCGCGGCGCCTTCGCCGAGATCGCGTCGACCGACGTGCAGGCGGACATCCTGTTCCTGCGCAAGCGGGTACCGGGCGAGGCCGACGAGCAGCCCTGGCTGGGCCTGAGCGTGGTGCCCGAGTCGCTGCGCGATCCGCGCTGCGGCGAACGCTACCTGCAGATCAACCAGTGGTATGCGGCGCAGCCGCAGTTCTGCATCGGCCGCATCCGCCAGGAGAGCAACGGCCACGAGCCGGTGCCGACCGCGGTGTTCGACGGCGATCTGACCGAAGAACTGCCGAGGCGAGTCGATCTGCTGCCGCGCAGCGTGTACAGCGCCGTCGCGCCGGGAGCCACGCCGGCCCCGCGACGCGAAACGACGCCGGCAACCGGATCCCGGCCCGGGAGTCACCACCTCCACCACGGCCGCGTGCATCGCGTGGAAGACGGCGAACTCGTGGACATCCACGAGCGCCTGAACGCCACGCAGCGTGCCCGCATCGCGGGCCTGTGTTCGATTCGCGACCACGCGCGAGCCTTGCTCAATCTGCAGTTGTCAGACGCCGATGACAGCCGGCAGCGCCACGAGCGCGCCATGCTGAACGGAAGCTACGACCGCTATGTCGCGCGCTTCGGGTGCCTGTCGAACCGCGCCAACGCACTCGCGTTCCGGCGCGACCCCGACTACCCGCTGCTGCTGTCGCTGGAGCACTACGACGAGGAGATCGAGACCGCCAGCAAGGCGGCGTTCTTCAGCCGGCGGACGCTGGCGCGGATCGTCGAGCCCGAAGCCGCGGCCGAGCCCGAGGAGGCGCTTGCCGCCTCGGTGCAATGGCGCGGCCGGGTCGATCCGGCCTGGATGGGCCGGCTGCTGTCGGCGCCGCCACAAGCGGTGCTGGATGCGTTGGCCGAGCGCGGACTGGTGTTTCTGGATCCCGCGGACGGGCAGTGGAAGACCGCCGACGAGTACCTGTCTGGCGAGGTCAAGGCCAAGCTCAGGCTGGCGCTGGCCGCCGGCCCGGGGGCCGCACGAAACGTGACCGCGCTGGAGCGGGTGCAGCCGGAGGACTTGCTGCCGGCAGCCATCGAGCCGCGCCTGGGCGCGGTGTGGATCCCCGCCGGCGACGTGGAGGACTTCATCCGGCAGGTGCTGGAGCAGAAGGACTGCGAGGTGGGCTACTCGGCACAGGCCGGGGCTTGGTCGGTGCGCTACCCGGACTGGAGCGCGCGCCAGAACGTCAAGGTGACGCAGGAATTCGGCACCTCGCGGCTGAACGCGATCGAACTCGTGCAGTGCGCGCTGAACGTGCAGGTGCCGACGGTCCGCGACCCGGACCCGGAGAGCGACCGCATGATCGTCAACCCCGACGAGACGCTGGCGGCACGCGAGAAGCTGGCGCTGATCAAGGAGCGCTTCGCCGCCTGGGCCTTCGACGAAGCCGAGCGCCGCGAGCGGCTGTGCCGGACCTACAACGACCTGTTCAACGCCACGCGGCCGCGACAGTTCGACGGCTCGCACCTGAAGCTGCCCGGGTTCTCGCGCTGCTACGCGCTGCACCCGCACCAGCGGGACGCCGTGTGGCGCGTCGTGCAGTCCGGCAACACCGGGCTGTTCCACGTCGTCGGCGCCGGCAAGACCGCGGTCTGCGCGATCGCCGGCATGGAGCTGCGGCGCCTCGGCTTCGCCGCCAAACCCTGCCACGTGGTGCCGAACCACATGCTGGCGCAGTACACGGCCGAGTTCGTCCGGCTGTACCCGAATGCCGCCGTGCTGATGGCGGGCAAGGAAGACCTGGAGGGCGACCGCCGGCGCGAGCTGGTGTCGCGCATCGCCACGGGCGACTGGGACGCGGTGGTCATCACGCACTCGAGCTTCGAGCGCATCCGGATGTCACCGGTTTTCACACAAACCTTCATCAAGGAACTCATCATGGAAATCGAGATGGCAGTGCGCGCCGAGCGGCGCAACGACCGGGGCAACCGGATCGTCAAGCAGCTCGAAGCGATGAAGAAGAACTGGACGGTGCGGCTGGAGAAGCTGCTGGCCGACGCGAAGAAGGACGATCTGCTGAGCTGGGAACAGCTCGGCATCGACACGCTCTTCGTCGACGAGGCCCACCTGTTCAAGAACCTGTACCGGTTCACGAAGATGACGCGCGTGGCCGGCCTGCCGCTGGCGAACTCGGAGCGGGCCTTCGACCTGTTCCTGAAGACGCGCTACACGATGCGCCTGCACGGCGGCGCGCAGCGCGGGGTGGTCTTCGCCACCGCCACGCCGGTGGCCAACACGATGGCCGAGGTGCACACGATGATGCGCTACCTGCAGCCCCGTAGGCTGGAAGCACTCGGGCTGCAGCAGTTCGACGCGTGGGCGGCCACCTTCGGCGAGAGCGTCACGGCGCTGGAGATCGCGCCCGACGGCAGCGGCTACCGGATGAACACGCGCTTCGCGCGCTTCATCAACGTGCCCGAGCTGATGGCGGTGTTCGGCGAAGTGGCCGACATCCGCACCGCGGAGATGCTGAAGCTGCCGGTGCCGGCGCTGCGCGGCAGCAAGCCGCGCATCGTGGCCTGCCCGGCAAGCAGCGCGCTGAAGGCCTACGTGCGCACGCTGGTCGAGCGCGCGGAGGCGATCCGCATGGGCCGCGTCAAGCCGCAGCAGGACAACATGCTCGCGGTGACCACCGACGGCCGCAAGGCCGCGCTGGACTTCCGGCTGGTGGCACTGGGCGCGCGTTTCGACGCGCAGGGCAAGGTGGCCGCGTGTGTTCGCGAGGTGCTCGCGGTGCGGCAACGCACCGAGGTCTTCCGCGGCGCGCAGTTGGTGTTCTGCGACCTGTCGTCACCGAAGGAAGGCAAGGCCTTCAGCGTCTACGACGACCTGAAGCAGCGCCTGATCGACGCCGGCGTGCCGGTAGCGGAGATCGCGTTCGTGCACGACGCCGACACCGACGCGCAGAAGGCCACGCTGTTCAAGGCTGTGCGCGAAGGCCGGGTGCGGGTGCTGCTCGGATCGACGGCGAAGATGGGCATCGGCGCCAACGTGCAGACCCGGCTGGCGGCGCTGCACCACCTGGACGCGCCCTGGCGGCCGTGCGATGTGGAACAGCGCGAAGGGCGCATCCTGCGCCAGGGCAACGAGTGCGAGGACGTGGAGATCTTCCGCTACGTCACCGAAGGCAGCTTCGACAGCTACATGTGGCAGGCCTTGGAGACCAAGGCGCGCTTCATCGCCCAGGTGATGAGCGGCGACAAGGGGCTGCGTTCGATCGAGGACGTGGAACTGGCGGCGCTGTCGTACGCCGAAGTGAAGGCGCTCGCCTCGGGCAACCCGCTCGTGATCGAGAAGGCCGGCGTGGACGCCGAGGTGGCCAAGCTGTCGACGCTGTTCTCGGTGTGGCGCAACCAGCGCTATGCGAACGAGAGCGAGGTGGCGCGGCTGCCGATGCTGATCGAGGCGCTGGAACGCAAGCTGGCGTTGCTGGAGCAGGACTGCGAGCGCGCAGAGCCGGCATCCGCCGGAGACATGCGCGTCGAGTTGGCCGGCCAGGTTCTGGTCGGCGCTGAGGCGGTCGGCGAAGGCTTGCGGCAGCTGGTGCGTGCGGCGAAGGCCGCGCAAGGCAGCGTCGAGCAGCGCGTCGGCCGGTTTGCTGGTTTCCACCTCGGATTGCGCGCCAGCCGCGACAACGGCGTTCCCGGCCTCTACCTCGAAGGTCACTGCCGGTACGACGCCGACGTGTACCAGACGGCCCAGGGGCTGGTGGCGGCGCTGCTCGCAGCGCTGGCGTCGGTGCCCAAGGAGCGCGACGCGGCACGTCAGCAACTGACCGTGCGCGGCAAGCGCCTGGCCGATCTGCGGATCGAGCTCGAACGCCCGTTCGAGCATGAGGGTCGCCTGGCCGATCTCCTCGCGCGGCAGCGCCGCCTGCAGCGCCAACTCGACCTCGACCAGGACTCGGCGGGCGCCAGCCGCATGGACGCCGAGGATACGAAGCTCGCCGCTTGACGGCGGTTTTGGCCCCTCCCCGCTACTGCGGGGAGGGCGTCTGTTGATCGCCGCAATCCTGACGCCCGTGCCGTCAGGTCCGCTCGTCCACAAACAGTTCAGGGAACAGCAGCCTGACCAACGCATCGTGCGTCGTGTCCGCGGTGTAGGCCGGATCGCCATGGGCGATGCGCGCCTTGTACTCCGCAACCTTCGCTGCCCACTTGCCGGACGCATCCTCGGAGCGGATCAGCTCTGCTCGCCCGAAGGCCTTCAACGCGGCTCGGAAACAGTGGAGGTACTGGCGCAGCCCCGGTTCCACGTGGTGGGCAATCTGGATGAAGTTCGAGTAGTCCCATCCGATCACGCGACCATGCTTCGTCGAGTACAGGACGTTGAGCAGACCTCGCGGGAGCATTCCGGGGTACTCCGGCAGCCCGACACCCTCGCCGGCACAGTCGCGCCGCAGCTGCCCCCAGGTCTTGTGGTCGTCCTCGCGGGTCGTGACATGGGC
The DNA here is from genome assembly GCF_000576205.1 of Methylibium sp. T29. Lineage (NCBI taxonomy): Bacteria > Pseudomonadati > Pseudomonadota > Betaproteobacteria > Burkholderiales > Sphaerotilaceae > Methylibium > Methylibium sp. T29. Next base: position 5,271 of record NZ_AZND01000034.1, read on the forward strand.
GACGTACCAACCCTCGAACTTGTCCCGCAAAGGCTTTTGACGAGCCACTTTGCGCTCGCGGACCTCCCTGGCCAGGCGGTTCCGCTCCCGATCGAAGTCGAAGTGATAGGCGCGCTGCGTGTCGGCATCGAGCGTGAGTGCATCGAAAGGAACGAGTTCCCGGCGCAATTCGCTGACCTCTCCTCCCAGCGTCGGCTCGGCCCAGATGCACTCGAGCAGGAACCGCCGCTGTCGAAGTGACTCGTCGCGCGTAGCCTGCGTGACGACGAACGCGTTGCGGTTGTTGTTGTAGAACACATCCTCCCGGGTGAGCCGGCGCGCGCCCATGTCGAAGTGAGCGAAGACCCAAAACAGCAGTCCACCTTCCTGGCGATAGAACTCACGACGCTGCGCGATGACGTTGATATAGGTCGTCGACAACTGGATCTCGAACGCGACCCGAGTACCGCCGTACGAGCACGCACGTCCGGCTTGCGCCACTCCCCGGAGACGGCCCCGGTCCACCGCCCCTCCACCACCACCTTCGAGAAGTGCGTATCGGTTTGCAGGCAAGCCGCGATCCACGACTTCATCTCCAGGTGCAGCCAACTTTCCTTCGCGCCGTTGTACTTTCGAGCGTCGATCTCGTCCTGCGACAGCAGGACCCGGGTCACCGCGGAGCAGCGGCCGTCTTCCAAAGAATGCCGAAAGAAGAACTTGCGGCCCTCAGGTCGCGAGACCAGGTAGACCGGCGTCATGCACATGGCACACACGAACCGTGGCTGTTCGCGCCGCAGGTCCGTCTGCAGTTGCATGCGCAGCTGGAGCGCCTTCTCGTAGTCGTCGCCGATGACGTCGGCATGCCGCTCGCAGCGACCTGTCGAGAGGTCCAGCAGTTCAGCGACCTCCGGGTCTTCGACCGCGAAGTGCCCCAGGGCGCGCGGCAGCGGCGCTTGCCCGTGGCCGCCTGGGGTTGCGGGTTTCTCGGTCATGTGCGCTCCAGTGACCGTCCCGCTGACTGCCGTCAGGCTTCTGCGACCAGCAGCGCCTCGCGCACGGCGCGCACCAGCAGGGCTCGCCGCGGCGACCGCCGTAGCGCAAGCGACACCTCCAACTGCACGCCGGCCCCGCCGCGCCCCCGGTTGCAGACGTTCATGGGATCCGCTGCGTCCAGTCCGGCCAGTGCGGCTTCGCATTCGACGCCGAGGCCTCGCAGGCGCTCGCCGATCGACTCCCGCAGGACGACATCCCGCCCACCCAGCAGCACGATCTCGCCCGCGTGGCCGCAACCATGCACGCTGACCACTGACCGGCATGCGCTCAGCAAATCCAGGCAGTCTGGCTCGTCGAACAGGTGGCTCGACAGATGCAGTGCGGCGAAGTTGCCGGCCTTCAGCAGCCCCTCGAACAGGTAGAGGTTGAAGTCCTGGCCGGCGATGTCGCGGGCGATGTCCGAGGTGTGCGCTTCGATGCTTCCGCCGTGCGGCGCCACGATCGCCACCTCGGAACCGGAACGTGGCAACCGCACGATGCGGTAGTCGCGGTCGCGCTCGTAGGCGGCGGCCAAATCGGCAAAGGAGCGAAAGTTCTTGGCGAGCTTGACCATTGACTCCATTGTCGCGGACGAGGCCGACCGATTCCGCCACGTCACGGCAACGACGAAGGCGGGCCGTTGCGCATGGCGGTCGCCACAGCTTGTAACGATGTTCTTGTCGGGACGGCGTGTCCGGTCAACACTGACCACGCTACCTGTGGGCATCGTGCCTGCAAAGCCTTCACCGCAGCCTCGGCTGCGCTGAAGTCCAGCCTCGCTGGCGTCGCGGTCGTTACCCGCCCTCGAGCGCCAGGCCTTGCCTGGTCAGGCCGCTCCATGCGGCCCGTCAACGGCTCCCGTCAACATGTGGGCGCCGGAGTGGATGAAGCCGCCGACGTGCGTGCTTCACCAGCGCCGACATGCGCTGCGCAAGCAGCGTGATGCCCGGCACCGAGCAAGGCCCCGATCGAAAGACCGCGGGCCTTCCTTTCATGGCGAACCACACCTCTCACGGGGCCGTGGCTTGCCATCCAGTCGCTTCGACCCACGCGGGCCGAAGCATCCCAGACGGGGAACCATGTTCCCCGACGGGAGCGGCGTTCCCCTTCGCTTCACGAAGGAGAACTGCCATGTGTGCAAGTCAAGCAATTAGAGCGCCACGGCCCGTCGGCGTGCTGCTTGGAGGGTCGGGACGCGTTCACGCGCCGGTCCCGCCGCCACCGCGACTGGCCGCCCTGCTGCGCCCTGCCGCGGCGTGAGAGTGCATTCGTCGGCGAGTCGCCTGGTCTCACGGCCAGACACTCGCCCGACGAGGCCGATAGGTCGCGTTCCGCGTCCCACCGCCAACGATGCCGATTTCGTAGGCGATCTTCCAACCAGGGGAGTCCACCGTCTCCCCTCGGGGTGCCGGTGCGCTCGCCGACCAAGGAGTCCCCCATGTTGAACGACAGGCCCTACCCGGCTCCGCGCAAGGCGAAGCGCTCGGCCGTGGAGATCGAAGAAGAGCGCGCCTGGGTCCGCTTCTACCGGCAGGTCGGCCAGGCCGACATCGCCGCTGAGGTGCTGGCCCAACTCGATGCCGACGCGCAGGCGCGGCACGACCACCTCGCGCTGTACCTGAGCTGCCGCGAATCGCTGCGCGCGCACAAGGCGCGCACGCAGCGCAACAAGCGGATCGGGCAGTTCGTGCGGCAGGCTGGCCGCGTGCTCGTCGTCGAGCCGCTGCGTACGCTTCGGCTGAAGACCTCGCGGGCGATCGATCTGCTCGTCGAGTGCCTGCCCGAGATGCGTCGCGAACCCGCCGCGGCGAAGGTACGGAAACTGCGGCGCGATGCCGACGTCGCCCAGGCCCATGCCGCTTTCGACCCCAAGGCCACGCGGCAGCCTTCGTCGGACACCGGGGCGCCAGCGCCCGCCGCCGCGCGCACGGCCTGACGCCACCCCTCGCCCCGAAGCCCTCGTGCTTCGGGGCTCCTCTTTCCTCTCTACGCCGCGACCTCGAGTCGGGCCCGCTCCTGGTCGATCAGCCAGTGCAGGAACTGCGTGTCGCGCGAGCGGCCCCAGTAGTGCGCCTTGCAGTGAGCCACATAGGCGTCGAGGTCCGCCGCCGTGCGGATGTTCGCCGGCTCGATGTCGGTGAGCCGGAACAGCCGTTCGGCCTCGGGCCGAGTCAGTCGAATGTGGGTTCCGAGGCGGATCATGGCGGGCGCGCGAACGAGGTCTCGCCGCCATGCTCGCGCCAAGCAGCGCACACCTGCAAGCGCAAAACACGCTCTCGTCGTACTTTCTTCGCCAGTTCGACCCCAGTCGCGTCCGGCTGCGATTCCGTCGCTGCCACATGGCGCCGCGTTGCGGGCATGCGACGCGACACCGGCACTGGCGCCACGCAGAACTCACTCATTCCGCCGGCCCGCTCGGATGGCGGTCGCCTCGCCCCGGTGTCCGCCGGGCGCCACCCCGACGACACTGACGTGGCATTCGATCGTGAGATCAAGCCCTCCGACAGGAGGTCCTGGCCCGGCCAGGCGTAGCAGTCGTCACCTGCCCCCTTAGGCGCCCTCGTGGCGCCACCCGCTCGGGAACCCGTTCCCGGCTGGGGCGGCGTTCCCGTTCGTCCTTTCGATGAACCCCATGGAGAACGCCATGCAGAACCTTGCTGCCATGTCGCGCGCCGAACTGATCGGCGCCCTGCTCGCCCCCGTCCTGCCCAAAGACCATCCACCCGCGGATCAGGTCAACGACCTCGAGTCCGCCTACTTCGGTACCGCGGCCGTCGCCAGCGAGGCGAGCGATACCCTGCTCGACCACAAGCTCGGCGTCGCACGCGAGTTGCTGATGCGCGACCTGCGCGCGCAACTGAGCGCCGGCCCGGTGATGAACTCGCCGCAGGCGCTGCGCGACTGGCTGCGCCTGCACTGCGCCAGCCTGCAGCACGAAGTTTTCATCGTGCTGTTTCTCGATGCGCAGAACCGGCTGCGCAGCGCCGTGGAGATGTTCCGCGGCACGCTGACCCAGACCTCGGTCTACCCGCGCGAGATCGTCAAGAGCGCGCTGGAGCGCAACGCCGCGGCGGTGGCGCTGGCACACAACCACCCGAGCGGCTCGGCCGAGCCGAGCCGTGCCGACGAGTTCCTGACGCAGAACCTCAAGTCGGCGCTGGCGCTGGTCGACGTCCGGGTGCTCGACCACTTCGTCGTGGCCGGCGACCAGTGCGCGTCGTTCGCCGAACGCGGACTGATCTGACCCGCGGCAGCCACCGCCATCGACAACCCCGAGGGGGCGTATCGCCCTCGCGGGCGAGCGCCCCTTCCGAGAAGAGAAGGAGCAACACCATGTTCACCGGCACATCGCCGCAATCCCCTGCCTGCCCGGTCTGCCCGGGCCAAGGCGTGCCACTCGGCCAACTCGGCCGCCTGCGCTGGTACCGCTGCCGCGATTGCGGCATCGACTTCAACCGACGCGCGAAAGCGTCGCCGAGCCCGTCCCTCCGGCCTGCCGGGAGGGCGTCATGAGCGAGCTTGTGCTGACCGCGCGAGCTCGCGGAGCCCCTCGTCGCGCTGTCCACCGCGCACCTTTCACCGGCCACGCGCCAGCTTCTGCAGGAGGACCAGTTGTCCGTGAATGCCTATCCAACACTCACCGGGGGCTTCGTCTATGTCGGCGCACCGCGCTACGACACGCCGCTGGAGGCGGATCTCGCCCAACTGTTCGAGCTGGCCGAGCGCGCGGGGATCGTCTGGCTCAAGTTCGACGTGCACGGCGCCACGGTCGAAGGCATCGAATGCTTCGAAGACCCAGGGGAAGCGCCATGAGCCGGCACCATCTGCGCACGGTTCGGGCTGGAAGCCCGTTGCTCGTCGTGATGGGCTACGACCGGCCGCTGAACGAGTTCTTTCTGCAACTCTGGGACGACGGCCCGGAGACTGAAGCCGACGAGCCGGCCTACAGCAGCCTGGATGAGCCGACCGCAGACTGGCGCGACATCGCCACGGTCGTTCAGCGACTCGAAGAACTCGACGTCGCGGTGCCGCGCTCGATGATCGATGCTGTCGTCGCCGACAGCATCCGACGTGCCGGCAACCGGATCGTGGAGCACGCGCCCGACGGGCGAGTGACGGAACTGTCGGCCTGACGCCGACGGCGACCGATCAGGAAGGGAAGTCAGCCTGCGAGGGGTCTGGCTTCCCTTCGTTGCCCACGACACTCACGAACCTCCCTCGTTCAAAGCCTGCTCGGAGGCGATCACCATCTCGTCAAGGTCGATCACCGCATCCGCCATCGCCGTCAGTTCGGGCGTCTGCGAGACGAAGAACTCGCGCTCGTACCCACCCAGTTTGAGCACCTCGCGCTTCATCGCCATGAACATGCGCTTGCGGTCGGCATCCAGTGCGCCATCGGCCTCGTCGCAGAACAGGGTCATGCAGCGCCGGCCGGACCGCGAACTCGGCATATCCGGGTTCTCGGCATAGTGGATCTCATGCCGATCACGGCATGAGATCCACACCCGTTCGCCGCCGCTCATCAGCGCGACGCTCTTGGCGTTGCCTGACTCGCTGTCGTGCACCTCGATGTCGAACCCCTCGCGTGCCTCGCCCTTCGCCGTTTCGACCTGGGTGCGGATCGCCACCGTGAAGCGGGCGCCGTAACACGCCAGCAGCAGGTCGTTGGCCAGGCCCGACAGTGCGGGGCCTGCGTCTTCGATGGCCAGCGCGATCAGGCCGTCGTGGCTCATGCAGCGCGCGAACAGCAGCCAGTCGGCCAGCTGACTCTGCACACGGTCGATGTGCTCGCCGAGCGCAGAACGCCGTGCCTCGTGGCGCGAATGCTCGGCGTCGGCGGCCTGGCGCTTGTGCACGTCCGCCAGCGCAGCGGAGTGGGCGCGTTCCGCTTCCTCGAGGCTGCGCTGGGCCGCTGTGACATGCGCCGCCGCTTCCACCAGCCGTTGCGCGTCGAATCGTGGCGGCAGCGACGCCAGCATCTGTTGGATGGCGACGGTTTCGGCGCGATGCGCCTCGCGCCGAGCTTGCCTCTGCTGCGCGGATGCTTGCAGTCCGCCGGCGATGGCCTGCCGCTCGGTCCGCTCATCGTCCGATTCGCGGATCGACTCGACCAATTGCAAGGCCTTCACTTCCTCCTGCAGTGCCGCGTGGTCCTCCTCGGCGCGTACCAGCTCCGCCTTGCGCCCGGCCAGCCCGCTCAGGGCGGTCTCCCTGCTCGCTGCGGCGGCGACACGCCGCTCGGCGTCCCGAAGCCCATCCGCGGCACCCTGGCGCTGCGCCGCCTGCCGCTCGAGCGGCTCGATTTCGCGCAGCACCTGCGCGCGTTCTTGCGCAAGACGTTCGACCTCGCCGCGCGCCGATGGCATCAAGGCGGCGGCCTCGCGGGCGTCGCCCAGCAGCTGGCAGCGGCCTTGCAGCGGCAGTCCACTGCAGGGCACCGACCCGACAAGGCCGAACCGACGCGCAAGTTCCTGCGCCCGCAATGCAGCCTTTCCCGCCGCCTGCTCGATCGCGCCGAGCCGTTGCATTGCGTGGCTGCACGCATCGCGCGCCCGTGTCGCCTGCTCGACCCCGACTCGCGCCTGCGCCATGCGCGCTTGCCATGCGGCGAAGACTCGCCGGGCGAGTGGCAGTCGACGCTCCGCGCGGGCGACACGCGCCGCGTCGGCCACAAGCGCGGCGCAGCGACGCAGCCGGACCTCCGCGGCCTCGCGGCGCGTCCTGGCGCTTGTGATCCGCTCAGCGACCCGCTGATTCAGCCGTTCGGTCCGCTCGCGCAGGTCGTCCTGCAGTCGTTGCCACTCGGCTTCGGATCGCTGCAGGGTCGCCGCAGCCAGGCGCAGGCGGTCTTCGAGCCGCGCGCGCTGCTCACCGATCGCGGTCGACCGCGACTGCTCGGCCAGCAGGCGAGCGTGGGCCAGCCGGGCCGCATCGCATCCGCTGCGCGCCGCGTCGCGGGCCTTCACCGCCGCGGCCACCGCCTGATCGGCGCCGTGCAATTTGGTGAGGTCGGCCTTCACCCGCGCCTCGTCGACGGCCAGTTCGGACTGCCGCATCCGCAGTGCGCTCAATCCCGCCTTCAGTCCGCGAACGACCTCCTGCGCACGGCTTCCGAGTCGCCCGATCTCGTCCAGGCCGAGCAGGTCGGCGAGCAGCCCTTTGATCTCGGCGTTGCGGTACTGGCTCAGGTGGCGCCGACCCTGCGCCGCGAACACCGAAGTGACGAAGGTCTCCGCGCTGCCACAGATCGACTCCACGCAACGGGTGTAGCTGTCGCAGCGGCCGTCCGACACGGTGCCGTCGGCGATCACGGCGGGCCGCCACGCGCCGTCATCCCAGGCGAACAGATACGCCTCGGTCCGGCGCCGGCCGCCGGACCGTATCACCAGCTGCGAGCGGTAGCGCCGCCCGTCCATCTCCCACACCAGCGTCTTCTCGCTCTCCGGCAGCACGACATGCTCGTAGTACGAGAAGCCGCCGGGTGTGCCTGTCGACGCCCGCGACGGCATCAGCAGGTAGGGGTGTTAGGTTGCATTCGCCAGTGTCAACGCCCTTGGACTCAGCGGCCACCCGGCCTACAGTGATCTCACGCCCGGGTAGCCCAAGCCTCTCTCAGAGGCGAGTAGCCCCGCCGCGTCCCGCGTTTACGAGCAATGCCACAGGAGGTCGCGGAGATGGTCGCGCGCCGACTTCGCATTTCATTCAGTACTTCGACGTTGACACGGCTTCGCCAGATGCCGGCCTGCGACACGCTCGCGCTGCTGGCCACCTACCTCAAGCCTGACCCGACGTATCGGCCGGTCAAGGATGATCGCAGCGCGCGCTGGCACCTGAGTACCGGCCGCGGCGAATTCGAGATCGTGACCACGGGCTCGAAGTGGTACGACACACGCGCGAAGCGCGGCGGGGGTGGAGCCATCGACCTGGCGATGTACCTCCTGGACCTGTCGTTCGTGGACGCCGTCAAGTTCTTGATGCGCAAGGTAGAGCGCCATGGTGCAGATCATCCGCAAGGCATCGCTGCCAACCGCCGATGAGGTGCCCGGGCGAGCACGCGACGCTGCCGAACAAGCGGCTGCCGTCGCGGTTCGCGAGCCTCGCCCAAGCGGGTTTCCGCTTCTGTTCACCAAGCACTGGCAACTGGTCGAACCGGCGGTGGCCTTCCTGCACGAGCACTCGATCCAGCGCGCCCATACTGACGACACGCTGAGGACCTACGCCGAGATCCTTTACGACTGGTTCGAGACACTCGAGCAGAACGATATCCCGTGGGAGACGGCCGACGGCGTCGACCTCGTGGCCTATCGGAACCGGATGATGTCGCAGTCAAGCGCACACACCGGCCGACCGTTCCGCACCTCCACCATCAACCATCGTGTTCGCGGCGTACTTCGGTTCTACGGGTGGGCGGTTCGCGCGCGTTGGTTGAGCACCTCGCCGCTGGCGGAGCCGGCACGCGATCTCCGCCTCGCGCGCCAGCACCGATCGACACGAGCCGGTCACACCCCGACCTACGAGCGCAGCCTGTTCATCCTTCGACAGTACGAGGCGTTGCCCCGGCCGTTGGTCTCCGAGCAGGCGCGTGAACTCCTTGCGGCGCTCGCGCCGCCCTACGACCTGATGGCACGTTGGCAGCTGTATACGGGCCTGCGCATCAGCGAGTTGCTGCGCCTCGGCACCAGCGACATTGACGACATCGACCCCCGCTCTGCGCCAGCCACGCCGCATCGCGCCATCGAGGTCATCCGCAAGGGCCGCAAGCCCGGCCACGTGGTCGTGCCGGCCAGCCTGCTCGACGAGACCGACGGTTACGTGAGCGGCCATCGTCTCGCCTGGCTTGCACGCGCACGACGCAGAGGCCGGATCGCCACGCCCATGGCGCTGTTCATCAACGCACGCGGAAGTGCCGTGGGCAAGAACGCCTACCAGCGAGCCGTGCGCCAAGCGGGCCGTGTCTGCGGCTTCAAGGCCACGACGCACCTGATGCGGGCCACCTTCGCCTGCATGATGCTGACCCGGCTGGAGCAGCTGGCCGCCCGAGGCGCCCAGGTCAACCCGCTGCTGGTCGTGAAGGTGCTGCTCGGGCACGAGCGCATCGAGACCACCGACGGCTACCTTCGTGCAGTGGCGGTCGACCCGTGTGTCCTCAAGGACGCGCTCGACACGCTGCTTGACCAGACAAGCGCGCCATGAGGTCACCCGGCAAGCGCATCCACCGGAACCTGTCGCAGGGGTCCGCGGCACCGCCGACGCATGACGCACATCAAGCCCGCATCGAAGCCCCTCGTGTGGTTCGCCGGACGGTCATCGACTTCTCTTCGTTGGGCCTGCCGGAAGAGGTGCGGCTTGCGCTGGCGCTGGCGTTCTGGGGCCACCTGGGAGCCCGGCCGCCGCGCGGCATCAAGTCTTGCTGGACCTGGGTGTTGACCTTCAGCCGCTTCGCGAGCGAATCGGGAGCGGTCAGATCGCTCGCGGACCTGGACCGTCGGATGCTCCTGCGCTACGTCGAATGGCTCAACGCGCGACGGCGCGCTGACGGCGCAACATGGGCGATCTCCACGCGGAGCGCGGCCTACAGTGCGTTGCGCCAGCTGCTGCGCTGGCTCGAGCGCTGTCGTCCCGATCTCGTCAGCCGCATCGACTACCCCTTCACACCCTTCCCGGGCCGGGGCAGCGACCGGCCCCCACGCGCGACGCCGACGGCGCGCGAGCTGCGCGCGATCCTGCGTGCATGCGAGGCAGACATCGCTGCCGTGCGGGAGGTCCGCGCTTCGGCCGCCGCGCAACGCGCTGCGGACGGCGACAAGCCGGGCTCCCTGGGCTGGTTGCTGGTGGAGGTCGATCAGCGCTTCGCCGGCATCGTGCCCAGCAGCCTCGAGCTGCAACGGTGCGGCAACCATCCGCTGCAATTGGCGGTGCGCCGCTGGGGTGGTGCCAAGCAGATCGAGCCGTGCCTGTACCCGCGCGCCGTCTCGTTGCTGCCGTACTACCTGGCCATCCTGATCCACGCGGCCGGCAATCCCGAGCCCATCGCCGAACTCGGGCGCGACTGCCTCCAGGACGTCCCGCTGTTGGAGAACTGCCAGGCGTTGGTCTGGTTCAAGGCGCGCGCCGGACGTCTGCAGCGACGCAGCTTCGAGCGCGACGCGCCGTTCGAGCCACCGGCGCTGGTGAGGGACCTTCTCGCCTGGAACGAGCGCCTGCGGCCGCTGGCGCCAGCGGCACAACGCGACCGCCTCTTCATCTTCAAGGGGCTGCGCACGGTGAACGCGATGTCCACCATCACGGTCCACCACCTGCTCGGCGAGTTCTGCCAGCGACACGGCCTGGCGGCGTTTTCGCTGGCGAGCATCCGGCCGAGCGTGCTGTCCAGCTTCTACCGCGCCAGCGGCGACCTGCTTCGAACGCGGGCGGTGGCCAACCACGCCAGCATCGCGACGACCGTTCGCTATGTCCAGACGCCGATCGTCCGGCAGCAGAACCATGCGCGCATGGCCGCATTGCAGGGGGCCTTCATTGAGCATCTCGCCGCACCGCCTGCCATCTCGCCTGCCACGTCGCCTGCGCCGGTGGTCGCGGCCTTGCCGTCGAGCGCAGATGTCCCGCCGGGCAAGACGGTCTCGCTGTTCGGCTTCGACTGTACGGATCCGCTGGCCGGCACCGCGCCCGGCACACGCCGGGGCGAGATCTGCACCAATTTCATGGGCTGCTTCACCTGCCCGAACGCGGTGATCCCGCCGGAGCCGCGCACGATGGCCCGCCTGCTTCAAGCGCGCGACCACCTGCGCGCCGCGGCACTGACGCTGCATCCGGCGCGCTGGCAAGTGCTCTACGCGTCGCAGCTGCGCATCCTCGAGGATGACATCCTGCCACGCTTCAGCACACGGGAACTCGCCGCGGCCGAGCCGCTGGTGGCGCAACTTCCGCCGCTGCCGGACCTGCGGTGAGGTCGCCGCCGTGCCCGCCCCGCAGCGCCAGACCGACGACAGTCCCGTCGCCTGCGCTCAGGCGCGAACCGGCGACCGCGCGTGGTTCCTTGTCGAGTCGAAGTGGGAAGACCCCGTCTGGGTTCTGGCGCCGGGCAACGCCCTGGAAGAGCGGCAGCCTGTGCGCTTGCGCTGGGACTTCAAACTGCAGGATGGGCGACGCTTCACCGATCAGCGCCACGCCGCGCTGCTGGAGACCAGCAGGCAACTCGTCGCCCTCATCCGATCGCGCTCGCTTTCCACCGGACTGCCACTGCGGCCGAGCACGGTCGCGCAATACTTTCACACGCTGCGCTGCCTGCTCCAATGGATGAGCGGCGAGGGTTTCAGCCGCTTCTCGCTGCTCGACCCGCCGGGATTGCTGCAGTTCCAGCAGTGGCTGCGCTCGCGCCCTTTGGCGGGCAGGTCGCCGCAGCGTGCGCCGGGAACCCTGCAACGACACCTATACCTGCTCGCGTACTTCCAGCGGTTCCGCGACGAACTCGACGACTGCCTGAGCTTCGACCCCTTTGCCGGAAGCGATCATCGCCAGCTCGCCGGCGCTCACAACGGGCTGCGCCGACCTTGGCCCTACACACCCGACAGCGTCACCGTGCCCTTGGTGCAGGCGGCGATCGACATCGTCACGCGCGACGCTCCCGCCGTCCTGCGCGCTTGGGAGACGTATCGGAAGGCTGTGGCTGGCGGTCGCGGCTCCGATCACGCGCACACCGGACGGGCGACACGCGCACTCCAGCGTGCCAGCGCCGGCATGGCCGATGCGGACTCCTCCGTGCGGTCGGTCCGCGAACTCGTCCGGCGCACCGACTTGCTCTACGCCGCCTGCTTCGTCGTCATCTCCTACCTGGTCGGCCCGCGCGTAAGCGAGATCCTGCATTTGAAGGCCGGCTGCGTGCAGCGTCGAAGCGCCGAGGGCGCCAGCGAGCCCGTGACCGTGATCGTCGGGGCGATCTTCAAGCGCCAGTCGGGCTACCACGGGCGCGCCCACGAGTGGGTCGCCCCGCCCGCCGCGGTGCAGGCGGTGGCGGTACTCGAAGCGCTGTCCGCCGGGCACCGCGCCGTCGCCGGACGCGAAGAGCTCTGGCTGCGCCGCTGGCGCGGCAATGGCGCGACCGAGTGGCATGAGCTTGAGCCCGAGCGGCTGGAGATTCCATCGACAGCAAGGGTCAGCATCCAACTTGGGCGCTTCGGCGCCTGGCTTGGCCTCACCCACGAGGGCCGGCCGTGGAAGCTAACCACACATCAGGGCCGCAAGACCTTCGCCAGGTTCGCGGCGCTTCGTGATCGCACGTGCCTGTTCGCACTGGCCCAGCAGCTGGGTCATCGCGAACGGGCCGAGACCGACAACGGCTACGCCGGGTCCGACTACCGGCTCAACCAGGAGATCGACGCCGAGATCCTGGCGCAGTCGGTCAATGCCTGGGAGCACATGCTGGCGGCACCCGGCCTGGGCGGACGAGCCGGCGAGGAGATCGTGGCGAATCGCCCGCGCTTTCGGGGCAAGCGCATCAAGGAAGACCTCGCGAGCTATGCGCGCTTGCTGGTCGACGCGGGACTCGTGCTCGGTGTCTGCGACTGGGGCTTCTGCGTCTATCGCGAGGAGTACAGCGCCTGCCTCGGCAACGCGGCCGGCCCGAACCCTGCCCGCCGCGAGCCCTCGACCTGTGCACGCTGCCAGAACTTCGTGGTGTCCGAGCAGCACCGCCCCTACTGGGCCATCCAGGTTCACCGTTGCCAGGAGCTTCTGGATGAGCCCGCGCTGCCGTTGCAGACCCTGCGCATCGTTCGTGCGCGGCTCGACGAGGCTCGCTCCCTGGTCCGGGCGATCGACTGCGGGAGGAAGGAATCATCATGACGAAGCAGCCTCCCGGCGGGGTCAAGAGCACGTCGGCGCAGCGATTGCGCGAGGCGCTGGCAACCATGGTTCAGCAGCAAGGCAATGGCGCTTCGCCGTCGGCGCTGACCGCCACCACCTTGTGCGAGCTGGCCGGCATTTCCCGCAACGCGCTGTACCGCTACCACCCCGACGTCGTGCAGGCGTTGCACGCAGTCCAGCAGAAGCACCGTCCTCGAATCGATGGCGACAGGCAAGCAGCACAGCGGCTGCGCCAGGACAATGCCGTCCTGCGCGAACAGATCGCCAAGATGGTAGCGCTGGTCGACCACTACTTCGCGGCGTGGCAGGAGACCCGCCTGCTGCTGCAGCGGCGCGACCGCGAGCTGGCCGAGTCGCGCCGCGATGCCAAGGTGCGCGTGGTATCGATCGCGCCGGAGCACCGCGGCGGCTGACCGCAGCGCGCGCGCCTGTGAACGCCTGAAGTCGCGCCGCCCTGCGTCACGGGTCATCCCGCGACGAGGACTTCCTCCGCAGCCTGCGCCTTCATTGCATCGAGGTCGATCACGACATCGGCCATCGCGGTCAGCTCCGGCGTCTGCGAGACGAAGTACTCGCGCTCGTAGCCACCCAGGCGCAGCACCTCGCGCTTCATCGCCATGAACATGCGTTTGCGGTCGGGATCGAGCGCACCGTCGGCTTCGTCGCAGAACAGCGTCGAGTACCGGCGCCCCGTGTGCGTCGCCAGGTACAAGGCGATGGCGCGCGTCAGGCAGGCCTCCACCCAGGTCCGTTCGCCGCCACTCATCAGGCCCATGCTCTTGGCATCGCCGGTGGAGCCGTCGTGCACGACGATGTCGAAGCCTTCCTTCTGTTCGCCCTTGCCGCTTTCGAGCAGCGTGTGGATTGACACCGTGAAGCGGGGTCCGTAGCAGGCCAGCAGCAGCTCGTTGGCCAGGCCGGACAGGGCCGGCCCGGCGTCGTCGATCGCCAGCGCGATCAGCCCGTCGTTGCTCATGCAGCGGGCGAACAGGATCCAGTTCGCGAGTTCGTGCTCGACCTTCGCGCAGCGTGCCTGGACCTTTCGCGGCGGGCGACGAGTGCCACCGACTGCTTGCCGAGTTCCACCTGCGCCTGCGCGTCGCGAGCGGCCTCCAGCAGCGAGCGCTCGGCCGTCGCGAGCGCGCCGCGCGCACCCGTCACCGCCTCGGCAGCGGCCTTGAGCGGACACTCGTCGTAGACCGCCGGCAGCTCCACCAACAGGCGCTCGATCCGGGCCAGTGCCGCGGCGGATCGCTGCTGCTGCCTCTGCAGCTGCTGCGCGATGGCCAAGCGCGAGGCCGCGACCTGCCCGCGCTCGGCCTGCTCCTCGGGGGTCTGCACGACCTGCATGGTCGGCGACCCCAGGGCAGCAAGATCGCGATCGATATCGGCCAATGTGGCCTTGGCCTGCGCGCACGCCTGCTCCCTCGACGCGAGTACGGCCATGCGGTCGACGCGCTCGCGTGCAGCACGCTCACGATCCTCTGCCCAGGCCAATGCCTGCGGGGCACCGGCAAGCGTTTCGTGTCGCCGGCGCGCCTGGTTCAATTCTCCCTGGACCTGCTCCTGCTCGCGGGCACAGCGCGCCACCTGGGTCCGTGCGTCGGGCATGAGGCTTGCGCTTCGCGCGCATCGCCGAGCAGCTTGCAGCGCCCTTGCAGATCGCTGCCCGAACAAGGCACTTCGGCGGTGAGGACGAAGCGATGGGCAAGCTCCTGCGCCCGAAGCACCGCTTTGCCCGCGTCGCGTTCGATGCCGGCCAGCTTCTGTTCCGCGAGACGGACAGCGCCTTGGCATTGGGTCAGCAACTGGATCTGTTGGCGACCCGCCTGCGTACGCGCCCGGCGCACTTCGTGCGCGCGCTGCGCCAGCGCCAGCCGCCGGACCGACCGGCCGACCGCATCCATCTCGCCGAGCACCTCCAGGCAACGGCGCCGCGACTGCGCCAGCGACTGCCGCCGCGACTGCTCTTGCTGTTGGCGCGCGCCGATGCGCTGCTCCAGGCGTTCCAGCCGCTGCACTTCCGCGAGGTCCTGGGCCCGCAGTGCCTCTGCCGACTGGCCAGTCATGTCGAGCTCGGCCTGCCGTTCGGTCGTGAGCTGGGCACGTCGCGCCTCGATCGCGCGGGACTGCTCGCGCTCGGCCGACAAGCGGGCGTGCCGCTCGAGCGACTCGTCCAGCCCAGCCTGGGCCGCCCGCTTGGCGACTTCGGCACCGGCCACCCGCGAGTCCGCGCCGCCGAGCCGTTGCCTGGCGGCCTCGACCGCCGCGATCTCGTCGGCCAGGCCGGACTGCTCCTGCCGAACTGCGACCAGTCCCGCCTTCAGCAGGCGCGCGACTTCGGCGGCCTTCTGGCCGATGGCGCGAATCTCTTCCTGGCCCAGCAGATCAGCCAGCAGCGTCTTGATCTCGCCATTGCGGTAGGTGTTGAGCTGGCGCTTGCCTGGGAGGCGAATACCGACGTGAAGAAGGTCTCCGGGCTGCCGCAGATGCACTCGACGCAGTGGGTATACGACTCGACGCGTCCGTCGGATACCGTGCCATCGTCGACACGCACGGGCCGCCATTGCCCATCGTCGTCCAGTCCGAGCAGGAATGCCTCGGTCTTGCGGCGGCCACTCATCCGGATGACGATTTGCGATCGGTAGCAGCGGCCTTCGTGCGCCCAGGTCAGGTCCTTGATGCTCTCGGGAAGGTAGACGTGGTCGTAGAACGTGAAGCCGCCAGGCCCCGCAGTCGCCGCCCGGCTGGGAAGCAGGTTGTAGGGCGTGAGGTTGTCCATGATCGTCGTCTTGCCGCTGCCGTTGGCACCGGCAATGGCGATCAACTCGGCACCGTCCGTCAGGCGCTCGAGGTCCAACGTGAGCTCTTCCAGGCCAAGGCCATCGCGGATGCCCCTGAAGCCTTTGAGGGTGAGTTTGAGAGGTTGCATGGCGGTCCTGTGGGTGAACGCCAACAGGTTCGCACGCGCATGCCGTCCGTCAAGACCGACCGAATCGCGGTCCTCTGGGCTGTCGCTCTGCAGGCCCCGAATCGTCCCGGCGTTTCAACGGTGCCCCCGCGCGCAGGTCATGGCGGCACACAGCCGCTCCGGCCGCGCCCATCGCGTGCATCTGAGTCACACACTGGCCATCCCTACAACTACGATGCGGACACTACCGCTGTCACCAGAACGTGTACCCTGCTCTTGGAGCTTCCGCTTCTGAAGCCGCAGATCGATGACTTCGACTCCACTGACTCGGGGCATCGAGTCCGTTGATTGAAGACGGAGATGCCCCTTCAAATCTCAGTCAGCTTGGCTCGGCGCCTCGGGCTAACGGCACCCATAGTTCGCAAAGACAATCTCATGCCGACTGTCATCTCCAACGCTACCGTCGTCACCCTCGGCGAGGTCACTGCTGAGTCAGTCCGTGCGGTAACGAACCTGCGCGTAGCGCCAGAGCAAGAGGGGTACGTTGCCAGCAATGCGGTGTCGATAGCGCAAGCCTACTTTCACAGAGAAGCTTGGTTTCGGGCAGTCTACGCAGAGGACGTTCTCGTCGGATTTGTCATGCTGCGCGACAACACTCTCTTGGATACCGATGGACGAAGGTCTGAGATCTCGCTGTGGAGATTCATGATTGATCAACGGTTCCAGAAGCTTGGCTACGGTCGACGCGCACTTGAGCTCGTTCTGGCGCACGCGAGATCCAGACCCGGAATCACATCGATCCAAACGTCGTATGTCGTTGGGCCCCACGGACCAAGAGACTTCTATCTCGCGTCTGGCTTCCGGCACACCGATCAAGTCAAACCGAACGGCGAGGTATGTCTGACTTTCGACTTTGTGTAGTAGTTGTCGGGTGAGCCGGGGCCCCTCTACGGATGCACGCAGTTGGCGCCCAATGCCAATTCGGATGACATCGGCGGCAACCGACTCGGCGGACTCCGAAGCCGTCGTCCAACACGCGTGACGGCTTCCCATGTTGACACCTCGAGGTCCACATAAGGGGTGCAGGTTGTCCATCACGGTGGTCTTGCCGCGCCCATTGGCGCCCGCGATAGCCACGAGCGCGGCGCCGGGCGCCAGGCGCTCGAAGTCCAGTTCCAGCACGTCCCGGCCCATGCCGTCGCGGATGCCGCGAAAGCCTTTGAGCATCAGCGAATGGACTCTCATGCGTGTGCTCCCGATGAAACCTCGAGGCAGTCTCCTGCCGGCTCTAACTCCTTCAAGTCGCTCGCCCCTTCGCCTGCGGAACGCTGCGCATCGACCTCTGCCGCCGCGTCCAGCTCGGCCAAGGCAGCGTCCACGATCTGCTGCGGCTCGCACGCCGCGAGCTCGTCGAGACACGCCCACAGCGGTTCGGGTCGCGCGCCGACCACGCCGGCCCAGGCCACCACCTTGTCCCGCATCGCGCCGGCCTGACCGATACCGCCGGATCGCACGCGCACCACCGGCACGATGCGCCCCTCGAACTGCACGCCCGCCGCGCCGGCCAGCAGTTCGCGCATCACGGCACGGTCGACGTCGTTGCGCTCTTCTTCGGGCACGCTCCAGCGCAGGCGCACCCAGGCCCCCTCGACCGGCTGCGCCGCGAGCGCAGCGCGCAAAGCGCCGAGGTCGGGCTTGCCGTCGAAGCTGATGTCGACCGTGCGCCGCGCCGGCATCACTTCCAGGCGGCATGCGGCGGAGTCGGGGCCGACGTGCCAAAGCAGGAAGCCCTTGTCGCCAGCCTCGCCGTGGTGGAACCGGCCGATCGACCCTGCGTAGGCAATACAGCGGCGGCCGATGCCATCGTCGCGTTCCCAGCACTGGTGGCGGTGAATGTGCCCCAGCAGCACCGCCTGCGCGCCCGCATCGAACAGGCTGCCGGTCGTGAACTCATGGTCGAAGCTGGCCATCGGCACGCCATGCTCGGTGGTGCAACCGAACACCGTGCCGTGAGACACGAGCAAGGTCGGCAGGCCAAGCTGGCGCGCCATCGCGTGGCTCGGTGCGAGCCCACGCAGCAGCGCCGCGACATGTTCGCCGGTCGCGCCGGCGGCGTCGGCGGCTCCGAGAGCCGCTGCGACCGCCGCACGGTTGACCGAGGGCAGGCATGAGAAGAGCGCTACCAGCCCCTCCGGCAGCGCGTCGAAGCACCACCCCGGTGACACCACCCAGTCGCCCGCGGCGGTCAGGCCCACCTGCCCGATCCGATCAGCCACGTGCACGGCATGGCGCCCGCCCAACTCCCTGAACACCGACAACGTGCCCGGCGGCTCGTGCGACCAGGTGCCTTGAAGCATCAGAACGGGGCAGTGGTCCGCCAGCCGTCGAACCCGCGACACGAGGGCCACCGCCGACGGCGAGTGCAGATCGAGCGCGTGGTCGGTGCTGTCGCCCGAAATCACGGCCACGTCGACATCAAGTTCCGCGGCACGCTCGATCGCGGCGCCAAAGCACCGATCCGACTCGGCCAGGTTGCGCGGCCCGTAGTGCAGGTCGGAGAAGTGCGCCACCCGCAGCGCCGAGCGCGGAGTCATGACGCCTCCCGCAACGCCGCGGCAACCTTGTCGGCGTAGCCCGGCGCGTCGTTGCGGTGGCGGTCCAGTTCGTCCCAGGCCCGGCGCCGGCCCTGCGGGTTGAGTTTCCAGCCCGGCCCCCAGCGCCGCGCCGCGTAGGCCTCGAAGTCGGTGGCGGAGACACCGAGCTCGCTGGCCAGGGCCAGCACCTTGTCCAGCGTGGGCTCGCCGCGAGACCGGGCCATTTCGGCGTCCGCGGCTTCGGTGGCCTGCACGGCAGCCCCGGCGGGTTCACCTTCGAGAACGCAGCAGGCCGCATGGGCCTGCACGACGACGGCCTCGTCGTCCTCGCGGTCGCGCAGCAGCGCACTCACGTCCACCGGCGCTTCTAGATCGATGATCCACTGCGGCACCCGCACCGCCCGGCCCTGCTCGTCGATGTGGCTCACTTCCGTCAGCCGCTTGGACAGGAAGAATGGCGTGCGCTGGCGGTCGAGAAAGCCCGAGATGCGCCCGCCGCGCAGGAACGCCACGGTCTCGAACTTCTGGATCGCCGCGTTCATCGCGTAGAAGCTGGTGGTGTGCAGTTCGAACGCGCTCAGCGAGCGGATGCCCGGCACGAAGAACAGGAAGCGGCCCGTCAGGTTGCATTCGCGCTGCTGGTACTCGTGGCAGGCCTCGGGCTCGCAGACGCCGCCATTGGCCTCGCGCATCACCGTCTTGCGTCCACCGAACAGGCGCACGGCGCGCCGCCCCTGAGCGTCCACAGGAACCGGCGCGTGGCACATGCAGCGCCGCACGCGGCCATCGGGCGCGTATTCCGACCAGTAGCGCTTGTCGTGCGTTCCCCAGGCCGCCAGTTCGTGCGGCATCACGGTCTGCCAGTGGTCGGACGGGAACACCACGGGGAAGCGATACAGGTGCAGCCCCTCGCCGCGATCCTCGCCGTAGGCCTCGATCAGCTCGCCCGCCAGCGCCGGGTTGCCGAAGTCCTGCGCGCGCACGGTGAACCAGGGCACATTGCGCGGCACCAGCGGGTTCTTCAGCTGAGGCAAGGCCTCGGCAAGCGCCTGCTCGATGCGGTCGAACGAGTGGCCGTCGCGCAGTCCGCGCTCGTAGATTTCGCAGGCACGCGGCTCGCCCGCGGCGCGCTTGGTCAGCACCTTGATGCCGGCGCGGATCTTCCCGGCAGTGGGGATGCGGGCGGGCGCCTGTCCGAGCAAGGTGGTCGGAGTCGAGGGGCCGCCATGCAAGGTGACGGTGGGCAATGCGGATGCGGCGGTCATGGCGGCGCTCCTTGGCGAGGCGTGCACCGGGACATCCCGGCGAGTTCATGCTCTCGCGGAAATCCGCCGCCTCAAGTGCG
>NZ_AZND01000035.1:0-24837 GCF_000576205.1 Methylibium sp. T29
CGCCGGAGCGCGCCGATGCCGCGGTCCGCTCGGCGCTGGTCGAGCTGCTCGGACAGCCGGCGGTGCTCAAGTTCCTGCAGGTCGACGGCTTCGCGCACCGCGTCGTCGCGACCGTGGACAACCTGGCCCGGCCGCATGCGGCGCCGCGGCTGTGGCCGGTCAACCCGAGCGCAGGGCGCTTCACGGTCGAGCCCGGCGCGGGTGGTGGCAGCGTGATCGCTGCGGCCAATGGCGCGCGCTATGCGGCCTTCACGGCCTTCGTCGAGTCGGTGGACACCGCTCGCGCGGTTGCGTTGTACGTGCGGCTGTATCCGCTGTTCCAGCAGGCCTACCAGGAACTGGGCTATCCGCGCGGCTACTTCAACGACCGGTTGGTCGACGTCATCGACCACCTGCTGCAGACGCCGGAGCCGGCGGGCCCGCTGGCGGTCGTGCTGACCGAGGTGAAGGGGCCCGTCCAGCCCGCGCGCCCGTGGGTGCGCTACGAGTTCGCCGACCCGGCGCTGGAGGCGCGGTCGGCGGGGCAGAAGATGCTGCTGCGCCTGGCACCGCAGCAGCGGCAGAGCCTGAAGGCGAAGCTGGCGGAGATTCGCGCGCAGATCACGCGGGCGCCGGGGATGAGATGAGCTTGTGTGGCGTTTGAGGTTGCTGGGCTGAGCGGGCGCCGCGCCGGGCCGCTCTGTTGCGTTCATGTCCCCCGAGCCCGCCCTCCGGCCGGGCTCTCCTCCTCTACTTCACTCCACACAGCGGCCCGTCACGGCGCTTCGATACACCGCGGTGTGCTGGGGTTGTAAAGCCTTCGCGTGCCGCGGTGGTGCGTGCGACCAGGGCGTCGGGTGAATGGCGAAGTGAGGTAGAGGAGGAGGGGTCGGCCGGGAGGCCGACGCCGGGGGACACGAACGGAGCCGTTCACCCGATGGCCTGGTCAGCAGCGCGCGGGCCAGGCTCAGCGCATCGCCGCCGCCTCTTCACCGTTGGCGAGATGCCGGCGCATCAGTTGTTGAGCCTGCTCGGCATCGCGCGCGCGCAGCGCGGCCATCAGCTGGCGGTGTTCGTTCAACGACGCCTCCAGCCGGCCCTGCTTGAACAGCGAGTGGTGGCGGTTGAGCTTCATCACCTTGCGCAGGTCGGCGACCATCTGCACGCGCCAGCGGTTGTCGGCCAGTTCGAGCAGGCGCAGGTGGAAGCGCTCGTTGGCGGCGAAGAAGCGGTCGCGGTCGCCGAGGTTGCGTTCGAGCTGTTCGTGCAGGGTCTCCAGTTCGGCCAGCTGCTCGGGCGTGAGCCGGCTGGCGGCGGCGGCGGCGGCATCGCTCTCCAGCAGCGCGAGCAGATGGAACACCTCGCTCAGGTCGCGCGCCGAGACCTCGGTGACGTAGGCGCCGCGGCGCAGCTTCATCGTCACCAGGCCCTCGGCGGCCAGCACCTTCAGCGCTTCGCGCAGCGGCGTGCGGCTGATGCCGTACTCGACCGCCAGCGCCTTCTCGTCGATCCAGCTGCCCGGCGCGAGCCGGTGCGACAGGATGCGCGTGCGCAGCGCCTCGGCCACCTGCTCGTACAGCGCGCGATCGGGCAGCGCGCCGGCCGCGGAGTCGGCAGGTGTGCGGTCGAGGGCGGTGCTGGCGAGCGTGAGGGGGGGTTCGGACATGGGTCCCGGCGGCAGTCGTTTTGGTGCAGCGCACACAAGACGTGTTTGTAATTCAGTTTTGAATTATGATCGCGCCTCAGTTCGCCGTCCAGCCCGGATTTCCGGAGCCTGACGCGCGCCTCGTGTCATGCCGCGGCGCCTTGCACACCGTTCACCGCAGGAAAGATTCGCCATGTCCGATCGCCCCGTACTTTCGCCCGAGGCCCTGGCGGCCTGGCACAAGGCCGCCGCGAAGTCGGCCCCCGGCGGCGACGTGTCGGCGCTGAACTGGGTCACGCCCGAAGGCATCACCGTGAAGCCGCTGTACACCGCGGCCGACCTGCAGGGCCTGCCGCACACCGACACGCTGCCCGGCTTCGCACCCTACCTGCGCGGTCCGCAGGCCACGATGTACGCGGTGCGGCCGTGGACCATCCGCCAGTACGCCGGCTTCTCGACCGCCGAGGAATCGAACGCCTTCTACCGCAAGGCGCTGGCTGCCGGCGGGCAGGGCGTGAGCGTGGCCTTCGACCTGGCCACCCACCGCGGCTACGACAGCGACCACCCGCGCGTGACCGGCGACGTCGGCAAGGCCGGCGTGGCGATCGACAGCGTGGAGGACATGAAGATCCTGTTCGACGGCATCCCGCTCGACAAGGTGTCGGTGTCGATGACGATGAACGGTGCGGTGCTGCCGGTGCTGGCCGGCTACATCGTCGCGGCCGAGGAGCAGGGCGTGCGCCAGGACCAGCTGAGCGGGACCATCCAGAACGACATCCTCAAGGAGTTCATGGTCCGCAACACCTACATCTTCCCGCCCGAGCCGAGCATGCGGGCCATCGGCGACATCATCGAGTACACGGCACAGCACATGCCGAAGTTCAACTCGATCTCGATCTCCGGCTACCACATGCAGGAGGCCGGCGCGAACCAGGCGCTGGAGCTGGCCTTCACGCTGGCCGACGGCAAGGAGTACGTGCGCACCGCGCTCGCCAAGGGCCTGAACGTCGACGAGTTCGCCGGCCGCCTGAGCTTCTTCTGGGCGATCGGCATGAACTTCTATCTCGAGATCGCCAAGATGCGCGCCGCGCGCATGCTGTGGTGGAAGATCATGCAGGAGTTCGAGCCCAAGAACCCGAAGAGCCTGATGCTGCGCACCCACTCGCAGACCTCGGGCTGGAGCCTGACCGAGCAGGACCCGTACAACAACGTGGTGCGTACCACCATCGAAGCGATGGCGGCGGTGTTCGGCGGCACGCAGTCGCTGCACACCAATGCGCTCGACGAGGCGATCGCGCTGCCCACCGAGTTCAGCTCGCGCATCGCGCGCAACACCCAGCTGATCATCCAGGAGGAGACCCACATCACCAACGTGGTCGACCCCTGGGCCGGCAGCTACATGATGGAGAAGCTCACCCAGGACATGGCCGACGCCGCCTGGGCCATCATCGAGGAGGTCGAGGCGATGGGCGGCATGACCAAGGCGGTGGACTCCGGCTGGGCCAAGCTCAAGATCGAGGCCAGCGCGGCCGAGAAGCAGGCCCGCATCGACTCCGGCAAGGACGTGATCGTCGGCGTCAACAAGTACAAGCTCGACAAGGAAGACGCGGTCGATTTCCTCGATATCGACAACGTGAAGGTGCGCGACAGCCAGATCGAGCGGCTCAAGGCGATCCGTGCGCGCCGCGACGCACCCGCGGTGCAGGCGGCGCTGGACGCGCTGACACAATGCGCCGAATCCGGCCAGGGCAACCTGCTCGACCTGAGCGTGAAGGCGATCCGCCTGCGCGCCACGGTCGGCGAGGTGTCCTCGGCGCTCGAGAAGGTCTGGGGGCGCCACCGCGCCGATACGCAGAAGGTGACCGGCGTGTACGCAGCTGCCTACGATTCGGCCGAAGGCTGGGAACAACTCAAGACCGAGATCGCGGCCTTCGCCGACGACCACGGTCGCCGGCCGCGCGTGATGATCGCCAAGCTCGGCCAGGACGGCCACGACCGCGGCGCCAAGGTCGTGGCCACCGCCTTCGCCGACCTCGGCTACGACGTCGACATGGGGCCGCTGTTCCAGACGCCCGACGAATGCGCGCGCCAGGCGATCGAGAACGACGTGCACGCGATCGGCGTGTCCACGCTCGCCGCCGGCCACAAGACGCTGGTGCCGGCCATCGTGGCCGAACTGAAGAAGCAGGGCGCCGACGACATCATCGTGTTCGTCGGCGGCGTGATCCCGCGCCAGGACTACGAGTTCCTCTACGAGGCCGGCGTCAAGGCATCTACGGCCCCGGCACGCCGATCCCGGCCTCGGCGAAGGACGTGCTCGAGCAGATCAAGAAGGCCATCGCCGCCCACTGAGCCGATGGCTGCCGTCCCCGACCAGGCGCTGATCGACGGCGTGCTCGGCCCGGCCGGGCCGGTGCAGCGCCGTGCCATCGCCAAGACCATCACGCTGCTCGAGTCGACGCGCGAGGAGCATCGCGCGCGCGCCGACGAACTGATCAACACCCTGCTGCCGCACAGCGGCCGATCGCTGCGGCTGGGCATCTCCGGCGTGCCCGGGGTCGGCAAGTCCACCTTCATCGAGAGCCTGGGGCTGTTCCTGGTGGAGCGCGGCCACCGCGTCGCGGTGCTGGCGGTGGACCCGTCGTCCAGCGTCTCGGGCGGCTCCATCCTGGGCGACAAGACGCGCATGGAGCGGCTGTCGGTCGACGAGCGCGCCTACATCCGCCCCAGCCCGGCCTCGGGCACGCTGGGCGGCGTGGCCGAGAAGACGCGCGAGTCGATGCTGGTGGCCGAGGCGGCGGGCTACGACGTGGTGATCGTCGAGACCGTCGGCGTCGGCCAGAGCGAGATCGCAGTGGCCGGCATGACCGACATGTTCGTGCTGCTGCAGTTGCCCAATGCCGGCGACGATCTGCAGGCCATCAAGAAGGGCGTGATGGAGCTGGCCGACCTGGTGGTGATCAACAAGGCCGACCTCGACGAGGCCGCCGCCACGCGGGCGCGTGCGCAGATCACCTCGGCGCTGCGGCTGCTGGGGCAGCACGGCAACCCGATGACGGCCCACCACGATGCGCAGCTGTGGCATCCGCAGGTGCTGCAGCTCAGCGCGCTGAAGGGCGCTGGCCTGCCCGAGTTCTGGGCCACCGTGGAGCGCTTTCGCGAGCTGCAGACGCAGAGCGGCCGGCTCGCGTCGCGCCGCCACCAGCAGGACCAGGCCTGGATGTGGGAGCGCATCGAGGCCGGGCTGAAGGCGCGCTTTCGCGGACACCCTGCCGTGCGCGAGGCGCTCTCCGCCACCAGCGCCGACGTGCGCGCCGGCCGGCTGGCGGCCTCGGTGGCGGCGCGCCGCCTGCTCGACCTTGCCGACTGATCCACACACCGACTTCCGCCCCGTTCCGTCCCACCCGACACATCCATCCAGGCCGAGAGGACCATCCCCATGCACGACATCATCGAAGAGCTCAAGCGGCGACGCGAGCGGGCCCGCCTGGGCGGCGGCGAGAAGCGCATCGAGGCGCAGCACGGCAAGGGCAAGCTCACCGCGCGCGAGCGCCTGGAACTGCTGCTCGACGCCGGCACCTTCGAGGAATGGGACATGTTCGTCGAGCACCGCTGCGCCGACTTCGGCATGGCCGACAACAAGATCCCCGGCGACGGCGTCGTGACCGGCTACGGCATGATCAACGGCCGCCTGGTGTTCGTCTTCAGCCAGGACTTCACCGTGTTCGGCGGCGCGCTCAGCGAGGCCCACGCCGAGAAGATCTGCAAGGTGATGGACCAGGCGATGAAGGTCGGTGCGCCGGTCATCGGCCTCAATGATTCCGGCGGCGCGCGCATCCAGGAGGGCGTGGCCTCGCTGGGCGGCTATGCCGAGGTGTTCCAGCGCAACGTGATGGCCTCGGGCGTGGTGCCGCAGATCAGCCTGATCATGGGGCCGTCGGCCGGTGGTGCCGTCTACTCGCCGGCGATGACCGACTTCATCTTCATGGTGAAGGACAGCAGCTACATGTTCGTCACCGGGCCCGAGGTGGTGAAGACGGTGACCCACGAGGAAGTGACCGCCGAGGAGCTGGGCGGCGCGACCACCCACACCACCAAGAGCGGCGTCGCCGACATGGCGTTCGAGAACGACGTCGAGGCCATCCTGATGCTGCGGCGCTTCTACAACTACCTGCCGCTGAACAACCGCGAGAAGGCGCCGGTGCGCCTGGGCGGCGACCCGGCCGAGCGGCTGGACTATTCGCTCGACACGCTGGTGCCGGACAACGCCAACAAGCCCTACGACATGAAGGAGCTGATCCTGAAGGTGGCCGACGACGGCGACTTCTTCGAGCTGCAGCCCGAGTACGCGAAGAACATCCTGATCGGCTTCGCGCGCATGGAGGGGCAGACGGTCGGCATCGTCGCCAACCAGCCGCTGGTGCTGGCCGGCTGCCTGGACATCAAGAGCAGCATCAAGGCGGCGCGCTTCGTGCGCTTCTGCGACGCCTTCAACATCCCGGTGGTGACCTTCGTCGACGTGCCGGGCTTCATGCCGGGCACCAGCCAGGAGTACGGCGGCATCATCAAGCACGGCGCGAAGCTGCTCTACGCCTATGCCGAGTGCACCGTGCCGAAGGTGACGGTGATCACGCGCAAGGCCTACGGCGGCGCCTACGACGTGATGGCCTCCAAGCACCTGCGCGGCGACGTGAACTTCGCCTGGCCCAACGCCGAGATCGCGGTGATGGGCGCGAAGGGCGCGGTGGAGATCATCTTCCGCGAGGACAAGGGCGATCCGGTCAAGCTGGCGGCGCGCGAGGCCGAGTACAAGCAGCGCTTCGCCAACCCCTTCGTGGCTGGTGCGCGCGGCTACATCGACGACGTGATCCAGCCGCACGAGACGCGCAAGCGCATCTGCCGTTCGCTGGTGATGCTGCGCGACAAGAAGCTCGAGAACCCGTGGCGCAAGCACGGCAACATTCCTCTTTGACGCGGCGAGGGAACGAGACATGTTCACCAAGATCCTCATTGCCAACCGCGGCGAGATCGCCTGCCGGGTCATCAAGACGGCCAAGAAGCTCGGCATCGCGACGGTCGCGGTCTACTCCGAAGCCGACCGCGACGCGCGGCACGTGGAGCTGGCCGACGAGTCGGTGCTGCTCGGGCCGGCGCCGAGCCGCGAGTCCTACCTGGTGGCCGACAAGATCATCGCCGCCGCGAAGCAGACCGGCGCGCAGGCCATCCACCCCGGCTACGGCTTCCTGTCGGAGAACGAGGACTTCGCGCGCCGCGTCGAGGAGGAGGGCCTGGTCTTCATCGGACCCAAGCACTACAGCATCGCGGCGATGGGCGACAAGATCGCCTCGAAGAAGCTCGCCAACGAGGCGAAGGTCAACACCATCCCGGGCTGGAACGACGCGATCGAATCCGCCGAGCGCGCCGTGGAGATCGCCCAGGGCATCGGCTACCCGGTGATGATCAAGGCCAGCGCCGGCGGTGGCGGCAAGGGCCTGCGCGTGGCGTTCAACGACAAGGAGGCCTTCGACGGTTTCAGCTCCTGCCGCAACGAGGCGAAGAACAGCTTCGGCGACGACCGCGTCTTCATCGAGAAGTTCGTCGAGCAGCCGCGCCACATCGAGATCCAGGTGCTGGGCGACGCCCACGGCAACGTGGTCTACCTGCATGAGCGCGAGTGCTCGATCCAGCGCCGTCACCAGAAGGTGATCGAGGAGGCGCCGTCGCCGTTCATCAGCGACGCCACGCGCAAGGCGATGGGCGAGCAGGCCGTGGCGCTGGCCAAGGCCGTGAAGTACCAGAGCGCCGGCACGGTGGAGTTCGTGGTCGGCAAGGACCAGGGCTTCTACTTCCTCGAGATGAACACGCGGCTGCAGGTCGAGCACCCGGTCACCGAGTGCATCACCGGCGTGGACCTGGTCGAGCTGATGATTCGCGTGGCCGCCGGCGAGAAGCTGCCGTTCGCACAGGCCGACATCCGGCGCACCGGTTGGGCGATGGAGTGCCGCATCAACGCCGAGGATCCGTACCGCAACTTCCTGCCGTCGACCGGGCGCCTGGTGCGCTACCAGCCGCCGGTGCAGACGATGGAAGCCGCGCTGCCGATGCCCTGGGACGGCGGCGTGCGGGTCGATACCGGCGTCTACGAGGGCGGCGAGATCCCGATGTACTACGACTCGATGATCGCCAAGCTCATCGTGCACGGGACGGACCGGCTCGACGCGATCGCCAAGATGCGCGAGGCGCTCAACGCCTTCGTGATCCGCGGCATCAGCAGCAACATCCCGTTCCAGGCGGCGTTGCTGGCGCACCCCGATTTCGTCTCGGGCGACTTCAACACCGGCTTCATCGCCGAGCACTTCCCGAAGGCTTCAAAGCCTCGGACGTGGTGCACGAGGACCCGGACTTCGTGGTCGCGCTGGCTGCGGCGGTGAACCGCAAGTTCCTGGCGCGCTCGGCGGTCATCACCGGGCAGCTGCCGGGGCACGGCCTGCGCATCGGCGACGACTACGTGGTCGTGCTGCGCGGCGAGCAGGGGGCATCCACCCACCGGCCGGTGCAGGTGCACGTCAACGGGTCGGTGGTGGTCACGCTGGACGACAAGCGCTACGAATTCCAGAGCGACTGGCGCTACGGCGAGGTGCGCATCGGCGGCTCCTGCAACGGCCGTCCGTTCACGGCCCAGGTCGAGCGGCGCGGCCTGGACCTGCGCGTCAACCACAACGGCCTGTGCGCCGACGCGCTGGTGCTGTCGCCGAGCGCCGCCGAGCTGCAGAAGCTGATGCCCTACAAGGCGCCGCCCGATACCAGCAAGTTCCTGCTCGCGCCGATGCCCGGGCTGCTGGCCGACGTGGTGGTGAAGCCCGGCCAGGCGGTGGTGGCCGGCGAGAAGCTGGCCGTGGTGGAGGCGATGAAGATGGAGAACATCCTGATCGCCGCGCAGGACGGCACGGTGGCCGAGGTGCTGGCCGGCAAGGGCGAGAGCCTGTCGGTCGACCAGCCGATCATCCGTTTCGCCTGAGGGGCTCCGCGATGAGCAGCAGCAAACCCTTCCGCATCCTCGGCCTGCAGCAGATCGCCATCGGCGGGCCGGACAAGCAGCGCCTGCGTGCGCTGTGGGTCGACATGCTGGGGCTGTCGGTCACCGGGCACTTCGTCTCCGAGCGCGAGAACGTCGACGAGGACATCTGCGCGATGGGCCGCGGTGCCCATGCGGTGGAGGTCGACCTGATGCAACCGGTCGATCCCGACAAGAAGCCGGCCGTGCACGCCACGCCGCTGAACCACGTGGGTCTGTGGGTCGACGACCTGCCGAAGGCGGTGCAGTGGATGAGCGAGAACGGGGTGCGCTTCGCGCCCGGCGGCATCCGCAAGGGCGCGGCCGGTCACGACATCTGCTTCATCCACCCCAAGGGCAACGACGAGTTCCCGGTCGGTGGCGAAGGCGTGCTGATCGAGCTGGTGCAGGCGCCGCCGGACGTGGTGGCTGCGCTGCGCTGAGCTGAGTTTTTGGCCCCGGTATCCGTGCTGACCCGAAGTCCCGGCGGTGCAACTTGTTAGACTTGTGTCACTCGGGGGGTGTTGTCGGAGCCGTGCCACCGGCCGCGTCTCCCGAGCGGGCAGTACAGGTCGGGGAGGCCGGTGAGCGGAGGACGCGCCGACCCCTGGCCGCTGTGGCGGCCGTCCTGGCGCAGCGCGTGGCGCGCCGGGTGGCGAGGCGGACGTCGGCACGGCAGCAACTAGACAACAAGAGCTCGCAGTGATCTCAGGCAACTACCCCGACAGTGTCGAGCGGAGCAGCGAACTACTCAGGCTCGCGCTCCCGCAGATGGCCAAGCATTCGGTCGCCCTGCACCCCATCAACTACGCGGTCTGGTACGAGTATGTGTCGGGCCGCAGCGGCGACCTGAAGGCCGAGATCGAGCGGCTCACCGCCGACGGGCGGGCCCTGACCGAGGCCGACGTGGCCCGGCTGTTCAAGGCCTATGTCGCGCCGGTCGGGCTCGAGACCTCCGAGCGGGTGGCCGAGAACGCCCGCCGCATCCTGCGCAGCATGGAGCAGGATGCGCTGGAAGCGACCGACCGCACCTCGGCCTTCGACCAGTCGCTGTCGCAGTGGCAGGCCGAACTCGATCGCGAGGCGAACGGCGGCGCGGTGTTGCAGGGGGTGGTGGCCAGCACGCGCGAGATGTCGGAGGCGATGCGCCAGCTGCAGAGTCGGCTGGACGTGAACCAGCGCGAGATCGCGCAGCTGCGGGCCGAGGTGGCTGCCGCCCGCAGCGAGGCGCAGACCGACAGCCTGACCGGCCTGCACAACCGCCGCTCCTTCGAGCAGCACATCGCCAAGTTCCTGGCCGACCGCGAGGCGGCGATGTCGCTGGTGCTGGTCGACATCGACCACTTCAAGCTGGTCAACGACACCCACGGCCACCTGTTCGGCGACCAGGTGCTGATGGCGGTGGCGCGGGTGCTGAAGGAGAGCGTGCGCAACGACGACCTGGCCGCCCGCATCGGCGGCGAGGAGTTCGCGCTGCTGCTGCCGTCGACGCCGCTCAAGGGCGCGGTCGAGCTGGCCGAGCGCATCCGCACCTCGATCGCCAACAGCCGCATCCGCCGCCGCAACAGCGAGCAGCAGGTCGGGCAGATCACGGTGTCGCTCGGCGTCGCCGACCTGTGGCCCAGCGACAACGGCGAGAGCTGGTTCTCGCGGGCCGACGAGGCGCTCTACGCCTCCAAGCGCGAGGGCCGCAACCGTGTCACGGCGCCGTCGCTGCTGGCACGGCATGCCGTGACCGGCGGCGTTAACCGGTCCTAGAGAAAGCGCTCCAGCAGCTTCTTCGAGCGCCGGTCCAGCGCCAGGCGGTCGCGCACCAGGAACTGGATGCCGTGGCTGTCGACGATCAGCAGCGCGCCGTGGCCGAGCCGGCGGATGTCTTCTTCGCCCTTGAGCACGAAGCTCGTGCTGCCGCGGTCGGTCTCGACCGTCCAGTGGCTGGGCGTCGAGAAGGTCGACACGGCGCTGATCTGCAGGATGGTCGGCATGAACTCGCGGCTGGCGAGCTCCGCCTCCAGCAGCGCACGCGGCGCCGGTGGCAGGGCGCTCAGGCGCTCGATCCAGTGCAGCTCGCGCCCGTCGGCCCCGACGATCGACACGCCTTCGTCGGGCGCGGCGATCGGGAAGGCACGCACCGGCACCACGCCGTCGTGCGCCACGCCGTCCGCCGCCGTGAGGACCAGGCGGCCGAAGGCATTGCGCTCGAGCCGCAGCCCGCTGTCGTCATCCATCGCGGTCGTGGTGTTCATGCGAGTTCGGTCGGGTGGGCCGACGGCGACAGCGTCGACGGCGAAGGGTGCTCCAGCGCCGCCTCGCCGTCGTCGCCTTCGACGCGGCGCAGCTGCGCCTCGTAGAGCCGCCAGTAGGCGCCGCGCTGCGCCATCAGCGCGTCGTGCGGGCCCACCTCGACGATGCGGCCGCGGTCCATGACGACCAGCCGGTCGGCCTTGCGCAGCGTGGAGAGGCGGTGCGCGATCGCGATGGTGGTACGGCCCTGCACCAGGTTGTCGAGCGCCTTCTGGATCTCCTTCTCGGTCTCGGTATCGACCGAGGAAGTGGCCTCGTCGAGGATCAGGATGCGCGGATCGATCAGCAGCGCGCGCGCGATGCTGATGCGCTGGCGCTCGCCGCCCGACAGGCCCTGGCCGCGCTCGCCGACCAGCGAGTCGTAGCCCTGCGGCAAGCGCAGGATGAACTCGTGCGCGTGCGCGGCGCGGGCCGCAGCCACGATCTCGGCGCGCGTGGCGCCCGGCTTGCCGTAGGCGATGTTCTCGGCGATCGTGCCGAAGAACAGGAAGGGCTCCTGCAGCACCAGGCCGATGTGGCGTCGGTAGTCGGCCACGCCGAAGCGACGGATGTCGATGCCATCGACCTTGATCGCGCCGTCGGTCACGTCATAGAAGCGGCAGATCAGGTTGACCAGCGTGCTCTTGCCAGAGCCGCTGTGGCCGACCAGGCCGATCATCTCGCCCGGTCGGATGTCGAGCTGCAGCCCGCGGATCACGGTGCGCGAGCCGTAGCGGAAGCCGATGTCGGCCAGCTCGATGCGGCCCTGGAGCCTGTCGATGCGCTGTGGCTGGGCGGGCTCGGGCACGTTCGACACATGATCGAGGATGTCGAAGATGCGCTTGGCGCCGGCGGCCGCCTTCTGAGTGACCGAGACGATGCGGCTCATCGAGTCCAGCCGGCCGTAGAAGCGGCCGATGTAGGCGATGAAGGCGGTCAGCACGCCGACCGTGATCTCGTTCTTGCTGACCTGCCAGATGCCGAAGGCCCACACCACCAGCAGGCCCACCTCGGTCAGCAGCGACACGGTCGGCGAGAACAGGCTCCAGGTCTTGTTGAGCCGGTCGTTGACCGCGAGGTTGTGCCGGTTCGCGTCGCGGAAGCGGTCGGCCTCGCGCTGCTCCTGGGCGAAGGCCTTGACCACGCGGATGCCCGGGATCGTGTCGGCCAGCACATTGGTCACTTCGGACCACACGCGGTCGATCTTCTCGAAGCCGGTGCGCAGGCGGTCGCGCACCAGGTGGATCATCCAGGCGATGAAGGGCAGCGGCAGCAGGGTCACCAGCGCCAGCCAGGGGTTGATCGAGGCCAGGATCACCGCGGTCATCCCGATCATCAGCACGTCGGTCGCGAAATCCAGCGCGTGCAGCGACAGGAAGACGCAGATGCGGTCGGTCTCGGAGCCGATGCGCGCCATCAGGTCGCCGGTGCGCTTGCCACCGAAGTAGTCGAGCGAAAGCCGCAGCAGGTGCTCGAAGGTGGTGGTGCGCAGATCAGCGCCGATGCGCTCGGACACCAGCGCCAGCAGGTAGGTGCGGGCCCAGCTCAGGCCCCAGGCTGCCAGCGCGGCCGCCAGCAGGCCGCCCAGCAGCATCAGCACCAGTTTCGGGTCGATCTGCTGGCCGTTCTGGAACGGGATCAGCACCTCGTCCATCAGCGGGATCGTCAGGTAGGGCGGCACCAGCGTCGCCGCGGTCGAGGCCAGCGTCAGCCCGAAGCCGATCGCCAGCTCCTTGCGGTAGGGCCGGGCGAAGCGCCACAGCCGCAGCAGCACCCAGGTCGAGGGCGGGGTGTTCAGCTCCCGGGCGCACAGCGGGCAGTCGTCGCTGTCGGGCGGCAGCGGCGCCTGGCAGCTGGGGCAGAGCGTGCCGTCGTCGCCGGGCGACTCGCCGGTGCGCAGGCGGGTCTGTTGCAATTCGAACAGTTTCAGCAGGCGCAGCGCCTGCACGTTGTGACGCAGCGTGAAGCGCCAGCCGGCGCGCCGGGTGGCGGGATCGTGCAACTCCAGGCTGCCGACCCCGGCGTGGTCGGTGTGGCGCAGCGTCAGGTCGCTGTTCAGCGGCCAGGCCTGCCAGGCGGTGGCGCCCGGTTCGCGGGCCAGCAGCCGCCGGTCGGTGAGCGCCAGCAGCCCGGCGCCGAAATGCAGGCGTGCGTCCAGGTCAACCTCCAGCGTCGCCAGCACGTTCTCTTCCGGTGCGAGCTGCGACTGGAGCGCGATGCGTGCGGGGGAGGCCCCGTCCGCTGGGACGCCGACTGGATGGTGATGATGCATTCTGATTTGTTCTCGAAGACCCACAAGGCGGCCCTCAATCCCTCGGAAGGGCCCGAGATTCTGACCGATGCCGGGTTGGCGTGCCGCATGGAATGCGGCCCGGAGCGTGGTGCCAAGGAGCCGGTCGGGCGCACAATCGTGCGTCGGTCCTGGGCTGCCCGGGCGCCTCGTCCCCGCCGAAAATGAGCAAGAAAAACGACCTGCAACTGCTCCGCATCAATTACCTGCGCGGCCCCAACATCTGGACCTACCGGCCGGTGCTGG
Organism: Methylibium sp. T29; assembly: GCF_000576205.1. Lineage (NCBI taxonomy): Bacteria > Pseudomonadati > Pseudomonadota > Betaproteobacteria > Burkholderiales > Sphaerotilaceae > Methylibium > Methylibium sp. T29. Next base: position 13,498 of record NZ_AZND01000035.1, read on the forward strand.
AAACCTGGCTCGACCTCGGCGAGCTCGAAGACCACCCCTCCCATCTGTTGCCCGGCTTCAACGAGCGCCTGTGCGCGCTGCTGCCGGCGCTCGAGGAGCACCACTGCGGCGTGGGCGAGCGGGGCGGGTTCCTGCAGCGCCTGCGGGAGGGCACTTGGTGCGGCCACGTGTTGGAGCACGTGGTCATCGAGCTCCTCAACCTGGCGGGCATGCCCACCGGTTTCGGCCAGACCCGCAGCACGTCGCAGCGGGGCGTCTACCGCATGGTGTTTCGTGCCCGCGAGGAGCAGGTCGCGCGCACGGCGCTGGCCGACGGCCACCGGCTGCTGATGGCCGCCATCAACGATGAGGCCTTCGATGTCGCTGCGGCCGTGGCCCGCGTGCGCGAGCAGGTCGACGACACCTATTTCGGGCCCAGCACCGCCGCCATCGTCGGCGCCGCCACCGAACGTGGCATCCCGCACATCCGCCTCAATGATGGCAACCTGGTGCAGCTCGGCCACGGTGCCCGCCAGCGCCGCATCTGGACCGCCGAGACCGACCGCACCAGCGCCATCGCCGAGGGCATCGCCGGCGACAAGGACCTGACCAAGCGCCTGCTCAAGTCCTGCGGCGTGCCGGTGCCGGAGGGTGAGGTCGTCGACAGCGTCGAGGCCGCCTGGGAGGCGGCGCAGGACATCGGCCTGCCGGTGGCACTGAAGCCGACCGACGGCAACCACGGCCGAGGCGTCACGCTGGACCTGACCAGCCGCGAGGACATCGAGGCCGCGTATGCCTATGCCGACCTGCACGGCAGCGAGGTCATGGTCGAGCGCCACGTGCCCGGCCAGGAGCACCGCCTGCTGGTGGTGGGCGGCCGGGTGGTGGCCGCAGCGCGCGGCGAGACCGCCTGGGTCACCGGTGACGGCCGCTCCACGGTGAGTGAGCTGGTCGACGCCCAGATCAACACCGACCCGAGGCGCGGCGAGACCGAGGACTTCCCGCTCGGCCTGATCGAGACCGACAAGGACGGCGCGGTGCTGTCCGACCTGCAGCGCCAGGGGCTCGCGCCCGATGCGGTGCCGGCCAGCGGCCGCCGCGTGCTGATCCAGCGCAACGGCAACGTCGCGATCGACTGCAGCGACCAGGTCCACCCCGAGGTCGACCACATCGTGTCGCTCGCCGCGCGCGTGGTGGGCCTGGACATCGCCGGCGTCGACGTGGTGGCCGAGGACATCTCGCGCCCGCTGGCCGAGCAGGGCGGCGCGATCGTCGAGGTCAACGCCGGCCCCGGGCTGCTGATGCACCTGCGGCCGGCCGAGGGCATGCCGCGGCCGGTCGGCCAAGCCATCATCGACCACCTGTTCGCCGAAACGGAAAGCGGGCGCATTCCCATCGTCGGCGTGGCCGGGACCCGAGGCACCCACACCATCGCCCGGCTGGTGGCCTGGCTGGTGCACCTGAGCGGCCGCCACGTCGGGCTGGCCTGCCGCGACGGCCTGTTCCTCGGCGGACGCCGGATCGAGCACGGCGACTGCGCGCACTGGGAAGCCAGCCACCGGCTGCTGATCAACCGGCAGGTGGAGGTGGCGGTGGTGGAGAACGGCGCCGAGGCCATCCTGCGCGACGGCCTCGCCTACGACCGCTGCCAGGTCGGCGTCGTCACCGACCTCGACGGCGCCGCGGCGCTGGCGGCGTTCGACATTCGCGAATCCGACCAGATGCTCAAGGTGCTGCGCACCCAGGTCGACGTGGTACTGCCGGACGGCGTGGCGGTGCTCAATGCCGACGACGAGCGGGTGGCCGAACTGGCCGGCCTGTGCGACGGCGAGGTGATCCTCTACGGCGTCGACGCAGCCACACCGGTCCTGCAGGCGCAGCGCGCCCAGGGCGGGCGAGCCGTGTTCCTGCGCCACGGCCGCGCGATCCTGGCCACCGGCGGGGTCGAGACGCAGGGACCCGAATTCACCCGTGGCCGCATGGCCGAGGTGCCGCCGGAGACCATGCTGGCGGCCATCGCCGCCGCCTGGGCGCTGGGGATCGCGCCCGAACTGGCGGCCGCCGGCATCGAGACCTTCCAGCTCGAACCGAAGACCACGCACTGAGCCCCGCCGGGGCCCCGACAATCGACGCGAACGGCGATCTGCCCGAACCACCCGAAGAGCAGCAGCGATGGAAGTTTCCCGCATCCGTGCCTTGCGCGGCCCCAACCTGTGGAGCCGGCACACCGCGATCGAGGCGATCGTCTCGTGCACCGCGCCCGAATGCGAGATCGCCGATCCGGTCGGTCTCGAGGCGCGCCTGCGGGCACTGTTCCCGACCATCGGCGCGCTGCGTACCGCTGTCCCGGGCGTGCCGGTCTCGCTGGCCCACCTGCTCGAGGCGGCGGCGCTGGCGCTGCAGGCGCAGGCCGGCTGCCCGGTGACCTTCAGCCGCACCTCGGCGACCGTCGATCCCGGTGTCTTCCAGGTCGTCGTCGAGTACAGCGAGGAAGAGGTCGGTCGACTGGCCTTCGACCTCGCCCGCGAACTGATCGATGCGGCACTGCACGCTCGCGGCTTCGATGTCGATGCGGCGATCACGCGCCTGCGTGAGACCGACGAGGACGTGCGCCTGGGCCCCAGCACCGGCGCGATCGTCGATGCGGCGCTGGCGCGCAATATCCCCTACCGCCGCCTGACGCAGGGCAGCATGGTGCAGTTCGGCTGGGGGTCGCGGCAACGCCGCATCCAGGCCGCCGAGGTCGACTCGACCAGCGCTGTCTCCGAGGCCATCGCGCAGGACAAGGACCTCACCAAGACGCTGCTGCGTGCCGCCGGCGTGCCGGTGCCGATCGGCCGGCTGGTGGCGAGCGCCGACGAGGCCTGGGCCGTGGCCCTGGAGATCGGCCTGCCGGTGGTGGTCAAGCCGCAGGACGGCAACCAGGGCAAGGGCGTCACGGTCAACATCGTCGACCGCGCCCACCTCGATGTGGCCTTCAAGGCCGCGGCCGAGATCGGCGACGTGATGGTCGAGAAGTTCCTGCCCGGCAGCGACTTCCGCCTGCTGGTGGTGGGCGACCGGCTGGTGGCGGCGGCGCGCCGCGAGCCGCCGCACGTCATCGGCGACGGCGTGCACACGGTGCGCGAACTGGTCGATCTGGTGAACGCCGACCCGCGGCGCGGCACCGGGCATGCCACCTCGCTGACCAAGATCCGCTTCGACGAGATCGCCGTCGCGCGACTGCAGGTGCAGGGGCTGGCACCCGATTCGGTGCCCGAGAAGGGCCGCCGCGTGATCCTGCGCAACAACGCCAACCTCAGCACCGGCGGCACGGCCGCCGACGTGACCGACGACGTGCACCCCGAGGTGGCCGCGCGCGCCGTCGCCGCGGCGCAGATGATCGGACTGCACATCTGCGGCGTCGATGTGGTGTGCGAGACGGTGGGTCGCCCGCTCGAAGAGCAGAGCGGCGGCGTGGTCGAGGTCAATGCCGCGCCCGGCCTGCGCATGCACCTGTCGCCCTCGTTCGGCAAGGGCCGCAACGTCGGCGAGGCGATGATCCAGCACCTGTTCGGCCACGGCGACGACGGCCGCATCCCGGTGGTGGCGGTGACGGGTACCAACGGCAAGACCACCACGGCGCGCCTGATCGCCCACCTGTTCGCGACCAGCGGGCTGCGCGTGGGCATGACCAACACCGACGGTGTCTACGTCGAGGGCCGCCAGATCGACAGCGGCGACTGCAGCGGACCCAAGAGCGCGCGCAACGTGCTGATGCATCCCGATGTCGACGCGGCCGTGTTCGAGACCGCACGCGGCGGCGTGTTGCGCGAGGGTCTGGGCTTCGACCGTTGCCAGGTGGCGGTGGTCACCAACATCGGCAGTGGCGACCACCTCGGCCTCAACTACATCACCACCGTCGAGGATCTGGCGGTGCTCAAGCGGGTGATCGTGCAGAACGTGGCGCAGAGCGGCTACGCGGTGCTCAACGCGACCGACGTCAACGTCGCCGCGATGGCCGGCACCTGCCCCGGTGACGTGATCTTCTTCGCGGCCGATCGCCATCACCCAGTGATGGCCACGCACCGCGCGCAGGGCAAGCGCACCGTCTACGTCGAGGGCGACGCGCTGGTCGCGGCGCAGGGCGCCTGGCGCGAGAAGCTGCTGCTGCGCGACATCCCGCTCACACGCGGCGGGACCATCGGCTTCCAGGTCGAGAATGCCATGGCGGCCGTGGCCGCCGCCTGGGGTGCGGGGCTCGACTGGGACACGGTACGCCGTGGTCTGGCCAGCTTCGTCAACGACGCCGACAACGCGCCGGGCCGCTTCAACGTGATGGACTTCAAGGGCGCGACGGTGATCGCCGACTACGGCCACAACCCCGACGCGATGCGCGCGCTGGTGGCCGCGGTCGACGCGATGCCGGCCACGCGCCGCGCGGTGGTGATCAGCGGCGCCGGCGACCGGCGTGACGACGACATCCGCGAGCAGACCCAGATCCTCGGTGCCGCGTTCGACGATGTGCTTCTGTATCAGGACGCCGCGCAGCGCGGCCGTGCCGACGGCGAGGTGATCGCGCTGCTGCGCGAGGGCCTGCGGGGCGCGACGCGCACCCGCCACGTCGAGGAGATCCACGGCGAGTTCATCGCCATCGACACCGCGCTCGATCGGCTGAAGCCGGGCGAGCTCTGCCTGGTGCTGGTCGATCAGGTCGAGGAAGCGATGGCGCACCTGGCGCGTCGCGTCGCTGCAGGCTGACCGTCCGCCGCGACCTCCTGCCGGACGGCCGGCGCGTCATGCGCGCCGGCTTCAAGGTCCCGGGCGCCCGGTTTTGCCAGGCGTCCGGGGAAACGAACGAGGCGGGGCTCGCCGGTCGGCTTCAGCAGCAGCGGCCGGTGCGCGACCCGTAGCGGGCCTGCTGGCGCTCGCGGAAGAAGTCCTCGTAGCTCATCACCGGCCGGTCCGGGTGGACCGTCCTGGCATGCGCCGCGTAGGCCTCGTAGTCGGGCTGGCCGACCATCAGGCGCATGGCTTGGCCGAGGTAGCGGCCCGCCTTCTCGACGTCTTGCAACAAGCCGGTGAAGCTGCCGGAGGCCATGGGGCGGGCGCTGTGGAAGCAGAGCGAGCGTTCAGCCGCCGGCGCCTTGCGGCATCGGTTCGAACGGCGTTTCGCGCACGGTCGGCGACTGGTTGCCCAGCGCCTTCAGGATCGACTTGACCGCATAGAACACCGTGCTCACGACGACCAGCATGAACAGCACGCACAAGCTGGCGTTGATGTAGTCGTTGACCACGATGTGGCGCATCGCGTCGAGCGACTTGGCCGGCGCCAGCACCGTCCCCTGCGCCAGCGCGTCGCCGAACTTCTGCGCGTGGGCCAGGAAGCCGACCTTCGGATCCGGCGAGAACAGCTTCAGCCAGCCGGCGGTCAGCGTGCAGATCAGCAGCCACGCCGCCGGCACGATGGTGACCCAGGCGTAGCGCTGGCGCTTCATCTTGAACAGCACCACGGTGCCCAGCGTCAGCGCCACGGCGGCCAGCATCTGGTTGGAGATGCCGAACAGCGGCCACAGCGTGTTGATGCCGCCCAGCGGATCCACCACGCCGGCGTACAGGAAGTAGCCCCAGGTCGCCACGCACAGGCCGGTGGCGATCAGGTTGGCGGGCAGCGAGTCGGTGCGCTTCATCGCCGGGATGAAGTTGCCCAGCAGGTCCTGCAGCATGAAGCGCCCGGCGCGCGTGCCGGCGTCGACCGCGGTCAGGATGAACAGCGCCTCGAACAGGATCGCGAAGTGGTACCAGAAGGCCATCATCGCGGGCCCGCCGACCACCTGGTGCAGGATGTGCGCCATGCCCACGGCCAGCGTCGGTGCGCCGCCGGCGCGTGCGAGGATGGTGTTCTCGCCCACGTCCTTGGCGGTCTGGATCAGCACGTCGGGCGTGATCACGAAGCCCCAGGTCGACAGGGTCTGCGCCACCGCCTCCGGCGTCGTGCCGACCAGCGCGGCCGGGCTGTTCATCGCGAAGTAGATGCCCGGCTGGATCACCGAGGCCGCCACCAGCGCCATGATCGCGACGAAGGACTCGGCCAGCATGCCGCCGTAGCCGATGAAGCGCGCGTGCGTCTCGTTCTCCAGCATCTTGGGCGTGGTGCCCGACGAGATCAGCGCATGGAAGCCCGACACCGCGCCGCAGGCGATGGTGATGAACAGGAAGGGGAACAGGTTGCCCGACCACACCGGGCCGTTGCCCTGCGCGAACTGGGTCAGTGCCGGCATCTGCAGCGTCGGTGCGACGATCAGGATGCCGATCGCCAGCGCGATGATGGTGCCGATCTTCAGGAAGGTCGACAGGTAGTCGCGCGGCGCCAGCAGCAGCCACACCGGCAAGACCGAGGCGATGAAGCCGTAGCCGATCAGCATCCAGGTGAGAGCCTTGCCGTCGAAGTCGAACAGCGCGGACAGGGCCGCATGCTCGTGCACCCAGCCGCCCAGCCAGATGGCCGCCATCAGCAGCACGAAGCCGATCGCCGAGACCTCGCCGATGCGCCCCGGCCGCAGGTAGCGGCTGTAGATGCCCATGAACAGCGCGACCGGGATCGTCAGGCCCACGGTGACCGCACCCCACGGCGAGTGCGCCAGCGCCTTGACGACGATCAGCGCCAGCACCGCCAGGATGATGATCATGATCATGAAGCGCCGAACAGCGTGATGACGCCCGGCACCGTGCCCATCTCCTGCTTCACCAGCTCGCCGAGCGAACGGCCGTCGCGCCGCGTGGAGATGAACAGCACGATGAAGTCCTGCACCGCGCCGGCGAACACCACGCCGGCCAGCAGCCACAGCATGCCCGGCAGGTAGCCCATCTGTGCGGCCAGTACCGGGCCGACCAGCGGACCGCGCCCGCGATCGCGGCGAAGTGGTGGCCGTAGAGCACGTACTTGTTGGTCGGCACGTAGTCCAGGCCATCGTTGTGGCGGTGTGCCGGCGTCTGCCGGTTCGGATCGAGACCCAGCACCTTGGTCGCCAGGAACAGGCTGTAGTAGCGGTAGGCGATGAGGTAGACGCACAGGGCGGCCACCACCACCCACAGGGCGCTGATGGCTTCACCGCGCTGCAGCGCGATGGTCGCCAGCGCGAACGCGCCGACGATGGCGACGAGCACCCAGGAAAGGTGCTTGCGTAGATGGGTCATGGGGGTCTCCTGAACACTGAGGGGCCGTGCCCCCGTGGTCGTCCGACCCGGATGCACTGGAATGGGCGTCAGTGTCCGCAGCGGTGCATCCTGAAACAAGCGTCGCACCACGTAGGGGGCTGCGTGGGACCACTTAGGGACCAGACCGGGGTGAGGGAGGACCTCAGCCCTCGTCTTCGCGGTAGCGCCGGCCGTGTTCGACCGCGTACTTGATCAGCTCCGCCTGACCCTCGATGCCCAGCTTGCGCTTGATGTTCTGGCGATGCGTCTCGACGGTGCGCACGCTCAGGTCCAGCCGCTCGGCGATCTGCTTGCTCGACAGGCCGTCGGCCAGGCAGGCGAGGATCTCGCTTTCCCGGTGCGAGACCAGCGGCTTCGGCGCCTGGCCGCGGAACAGGCGCTTGGACACCGCCGGGCTCAGGAAGGTGCCGCCGGCGCACACCGCCTCGATGGCCGCGATGATGTCGGCCGAGGGCGCGTCCTTCAGCACGTAGCCGCGGGCGCCGGCCTGCATGGCCTGCTGCACGTACTCGGGGTTGTCGTACATGCTGAGCACCAGCACGGCCACCGCCGGATGGCGCTGCGCCAGCAGGCGGGTGAGCTCGATGCCGTTGATCTCGCGCATGCCGACGTCCATCAGCGCCAGGCCGGGGTGCAGCTGCGGGATCAGCTCCAGCGCCTCTCGTGCGCTGCCGGCCTCGCCCACCACCTCGAGCCAGGCGATCGCCTGCAGGCGCGAGCGCAGGCCCTCGCGCACGAGCGGGTGGTCGTCGACGATCAGCAGTCGGACGCGGGGCGCGTCGGGTTCGTGGCTCATCAGCCTCCTTCAGGCGGCGCAGCTGCGCCTCGGGCACGTCGGCGATCAGCTCGGTGAGACCGCTGCGCGAGCGGATGCGGAACGATCCGCCGATCGAGGCGAGGCGCTCGCGCATGTTGCGCAGGCCGATCCCGCGACGCGGGTCGAGCTGCACCGCGGCGAGGTCGAAGCCGCGGCCGTCGTCGAGGATCGCGAGCCGCAGGCCGCTGGGCCGGAACGCCAGCCGGATGCGCACCGACTGCGCGGCGGCGTGCTTCTCGATGTTGGTCAGCGCCTCCTGCGTCACGCGGAACAGCACGGTCTTCACGTCGTCCGGCAACTCGATCGACGGCCCGCGCATGCGCATCGAGAACGCCAGCCCGCTGTGGTCGCCGAACTCCCGGCCAGGTGCTCCAGCGCTGCGGGCAGGCCCAGCACGTCGAGCATCGCCGGGCGCAGGCGGTGCGAGATGCGCCGCACCTCGGTCAGCGCGTCGGCCAGGCGCACCGCGGCGCGCTCCAGCGGCACGGCGGCCTGGGCCGGCTCGCGCTCGATCTGCTCGATCGCCGACTCGATCAGCAGCTTGATCGACACCAGCGTCTGGCTGGTGCCGTCGTGCAGCTCGCGCGAGAGGTGGGCGCGCTCGGACTCCTGTGACTGCACCACCTGCTGCGCGAGCTGGCGCAGCTTGGCGTCGGCCTCCTTGTGTTCGCTGAGGTTGAGCGCCAGGCCGCACACCGTGATCAGCGCGATGCCCGACAGCGCGATGCCGGCGATCCACAGGAACGTGGTCTCGATGTTGGCCGCCACCTGATGGTCCAGCTGCGCCATCGTGGCTTGCACGTCGTCGAGGTAGAGGCCGGTGCCGAGCATCCAGTTCCAGCGCGGCAGCGCGATCACGTAGCCCAGCTTGGGCGTGGTCTGCCGTGTGGATGGCTTGCGCCACAGGTAGTCGATGAAGCCGCCGCCCTCGCTGGCCTTGGCGATCAGCTGCTGGATGGTCGGGTGGCCCGCCTCGTCGCGCAGCTCCCACAGGTCGTTGCCCACCAGCTCGGGCTGGCGTGGGTGCATCAGGCTCCGGCCCTGCAGGTCGTAGAGGAAGAAGTAGCCGTCGGTGCCGTAGTCCAGCGACGCCAGCAGCTTCATCGCGGCCTGGCGCGTGGTCTCGCTGTCGTCGCCCGAGTCGTACAGCGGCGCGATGGTGCTGCGCGCGAGCTCGACGTAGTGGCGCAGCTCGGTGCGCTTGGAGCTCATGTAGGCGCTCTCGACCAGCTCGCGTTCGCGCGCCGCCAGCGCGCGCTCCTGGTGGCGCACGGCCAGCGCGATCAGCACGATCGACGCCAGCAGCGGCACCACGGCGAGGAGGACGATCTTGCTCTTGAGTCGCATGTTTCGTGGATGGTATCCACAGCGGCAGGGCGGGCGGTCTGCCGCATGTAGGACAGCCGCTACCCGCGCTCGCGGCGGCGTCCGATGTCCGGCGCGGCGCGCGGCGCAAATACTCCGCACACGTTATCCCGACCTCAGGAGTCCTCATGCACACCCCCCTTCGATTCAAGCCCGCTCTTCTCGCCCTGTGTACCGCCGCCGCATTCGCAGCCTCGCCCGCCTTCGCGGCCGGCATGAGCAAGGCCGAGTACTCGGCCGCCAAGGACCGCATCGGCGCCGACTACAAGCTCGCCAAGGCCTCCTGCGACCGCCTGTCCGGCAACGGCAAGGACGTCTGCGAGGAAGAGGCCGAGGCCAAGGAGAAGGTCGCCAAGGCCGAGCTCGAGGCCGCGTACACCGGCAAGCCCGGCGACCGCGCGAAGGTGGCCGAGGTGAAGGCCGACACCGCCTACGAGGTCGCGAAGGAACGCTGTGACGATCTCGCCGGCAACGCCAAGGACGTGTGCGTCCAGGAAGCCAAGGCGGCCCACACGAAGGCGCGCGCCGATGCCAAGCTGGTCAGCGCCACCGGCAAGGCGCAGATGGAGGCGCGTGACGAGAAGCGCGAGGCCAACTACAAGGTCGAGGCCGAGAAGTGCGATGCGCTCGCAGGCGACGCCAAGTCGACTTGCGTGGCCGATGCCAAGGCCCGCTACGGCAAGAGTTGAGCCGCCTGACACGTTCCCGACAAGCCGGCCTCGCGCCGGCTTTTTTCGCTGTCGAGGTCGATCCGGGACTCGATGTAAGCCCTGCGTCACCCGGTACCCGCATACCTGAACCTTTGGACCCGAAAGCTTTCATGAAATCCACCGACCTTCCCGCTGCGATATTCTTCCCGATCGGTCTGTGGCTGGGCGTCGCGAGCAAGACGCAGGAGATGCTGCTCGCGTCGTCCCAGGTCATCGCGACCCGCAGCGCGCGCTTGGCGTCGGCCGGGCCGCTGCCGTCGGCCGCCGACCGGCGCGAGTTCGCGCTGATGGGCAGCGAGAAGCTGGACGCCTTCTCGCAATCTGCCGCCGCCCTGGGTCGCGCCTGGACTCCGGCGGTGCAGACGCTCAACGCCCAGGCCCTGCAGGGCTGGCTGGCGATCATGAACAACGCCTTCGCGCTGGCTGGCAGCCGCACGCCGGCCCAGGCGATGCGTCGCCACAAGACGCTGGTCAGCACGGTGATGCGGCGCGCACCGACGCTGCAGCGTGCCTCCGATGCAGCGGCGCGCGTGACCCACAGCGCGCTCGCGCCGGTACACCGCACCGCGACCGCCAACGCGCGCCGGCTCGGCTCGGCCAAGAAGACGAGCCGGCGCTGAGTCGCCAGGCACCGGCGTGGCCGGCCGTAGCATCTCAGGCCGGGGCACCCGGCGGGCGGGGAGGGCGCGCGGATGGATCAGGTCGATGCGGTGGTTGTCGGGGCCGGGGTCGTGGGGCTGGCGGTCGGTCGCGCGCTGGCGCGGCGCGGCTTCGAGACCGTGGTGCTTGAAAGCGAGACCGCGATCGGCACCGTCACCAGCGCGCGCAACAGCGAGGTGATCCATGCCGGCCTCTACTACCCCTCCGGTTCGCTGAAGGCGCGGCTGTGCGTGGCCGGCAAGGCGGCGCTCTACGCCTACTGCGCCGAGCGCGGCATCGCGCACCGGCGCTGCGGCAAGCTGATCGTCGCGACCGGGCCGACGCAGCATGCGGCGCTGCACGCGCTGAGCCGGCGTGCGGCCGACAACGGCGTCGACGACCTGCAACTCCTGACGCCGGACGCTGCGCGTGCGCTCGAACCCGCGCTCGCCTGCAGCGAGGCACTGCTGTCGCCGTCGACCGGCATCGTCGACAGCCACGGCCTGATGCTCGCGCTGCAGGGCGACCTGGAGTCGGCCGGCGGCGCGGTGGCGCTGGCCTCGCGCGTCGAGCGCATCGAGGTCGGGCGACCGCACCGTGTGCAGGCGGCCGGCATGACGCTGGGCGCGCGCA
>NZ_AZND01000036.1:0-24551 GCF_000576205.1 Methylibium sp. T29
CCTGTCGACGCTGGCATGGGGGCAGGGCCATTGCCATCGGCTAACCTCGCCGCCTGGCTCCGGTGCGGGCCCCATCCACCACGGAGACCCTGCGTGTTCGGCGCGTTCGAGAAGCTGCTCCATCCTTACCCAGACGCGGCGCCCACGCCGCCGCCCAAGGGGCTGCTGCCTTTCCTGTGGCACAGCACGCGCGGGCTGCGGCCCTGGCTGCTGGCGATGACCTTGTTGACCGCCGGCATCGGGGCGTTCGAGGCACTGCTGTTCAGCATGCTCGGCCGCATCGTCGACTGGTTGGCCGCGGTGGCGCCCGCGCGTCTGTGGGCCGAGCAGGGCGGCACACTGATGCTGCTGGCGGCGGTGCTGGCGGGTAGCACGCTGCTGATCGCGCTGCAATCGCTGATCAAGCAGCAGGCGCTGGCCGGCAACTTCCCGATGCTGCTGCGCTGGAACTTCCACCGGCTGATGCTCGGCCAGAGCATGGGCTTCTACCAGGACGAGTTCGCCGGCCGGGTGGCCACCAAGGTGATGCAGACGGCGCTGGCGGTGCGCGACACCTGGATGATCCTGGCCGAGCTGCTGGTGTTCGTGGTGATCTACTTCGTCACGCTGCTGCTGGTGCTGGGCGGCTTCGATGCATGGCTGCTGCTGCCCTTCCTGGGCTGGGTGGCGCTCTACACGCTGGCTCTGCGGCATTTCGTGCCCCGGCTGGCGCGTGTGGCGCAGTCGCAGGCCGATGCGCGCTCGCTGATGACCGGGCGCATCACCGATGCCTACACGAACATCGCCACCGTCAAGCTGTTCTCGCATGCCGGGCGGGAGGCCGGCTACGCACGCGGCGCGATGCAGGAGTTCCTGCAGACCGTGCAGGCGCAGATGCGGCTGGTCACCGGCTTCGAGATCGTCAACCACTCGCTGAGCATGCTGCTGATCCTGAGCACGGCCGGTGCGACGCTGTGGCTCTGGACGCAAGGGCAGGTGGGGGTGGGCGCGCTGGCGGCGGCGACCGCGATGTCGCTGCGGCTCAACGGCATCTCGCACTGGGTGATGTGGGAGATGGCGGCGCTGTTCGAGCACATCGGCACGGTTCAGGACGGCATGAACACGTTGTCGCGACCCCATGCGGTGGTCGACCGGGCGGACGCACGGCCGCTGCAGGTAAGCCGCGGCGAGATCCGTTTCGAGGACGTGAGCTTCGGCTACGGCGGCGAGCGGATGGTGGTGGAGAACCTGTCGCTGGACATCCGGGCGGGCGAGAAGATCGGCTTGGTCGGCCGGTCCGGTGCCGGCAAGTCCACCCTCATCAACCTGCTGCTGCGCTTCTACGACATCGAACGAGGCCGCGTGCTGATCGACGGCCAGGACATCGCCGGGGTGACACAGAACAGCCTGCGCGAGCAGGTCGGCATGGTCACGCAGGACACCTCGCTGCTGCACCGCTCGGTGCGGGACAACATCCTCTACGGCCGGCCCGACGCGACCGATGCCGACATGGTGCTCGCCGCCCGACGGGCCGAGGCACACGAGTTCATCCAGGGCCTGACCGACCCGAAGCAACGGACCGGGTACGACGCCCATGTTGGCGAACGCGGCGTCAAGCTCTCGGGCGGCCAGCGGCAGCGCATCGCGATCGCGCGCGTGATGCTGAAGGACGCACCGATCCTGCTGCTCGACGAGGCCACCAGCGCGCTCGACTCGGAGGTCGAGGCGGCCATCCAGGCCAGCCTGTACCGGCTGATGGAGGGCAAGACGGTTGTCGCCATCGCCCACCGGCTCAGCACGATCGCGGCGATGGACCGGCTGGTCGTGCTGGACCGCGGCCGCATCGTCGAGCAGGGCGACCACCGCAGCCTGCTCGCGCGAGGTGGGCTGTATGCGCGATTGTGGACGCACCAGAGTGGGGGCTTCCTGGGCGAAGAGGCAGAGGACGCCGCAGAGGTGTTGGCGTGAGCCCGCCGGTGGGGCTGCCCCGGACCACAATTCCCCTCGATTGCGGGGTCCGCCGCAGCGACGACTTGTCGCCATCGTCGTTCATGATGTATTCATAGGCCACCGGCCAGCAGTTCAGGGAGAGAGTGATGCGGGAAGCGATGCGTGACTTTGCGGCGTCCACGTTGTGGCGCATCAGTGCGTTCGAGCGCGTGCGGGCGGAAACCGGCACCAGCGGCTTCATGCGTCTGGCGGGCGGGCCGACGCTGCTGCCCAGCACGCTGATGGCTGACCTGCGGCAGATCGAGGAGGACCTGCAGGAGGGCGACATCCTCGAGGTGATCGCCGCCTGCATACGGCACCGGGAGCCGGCATTGCTCTGCCTGCAGCACGAGCAGCTGGTGTGGCCCATCACCGTGTTCCCCGACGAGCGCCTCTACCACTCGCCGCGCGACATGACCGGCGCGTCTGCAGAGGGCTTGGCCGAGCTGCGCGTGCTGACCGTCGAGCCGCCGGGCGTGAGGCCACCGGGTCACTGGATGCATGAGCGGGTGGGTCAGGCGGATTGCTACCGCCCCCTGGCTCCGCTGCTCTGGACCATGGCTCTGAACGGTCCGCGACGCACCCTGCTCAGCGAGATCGGCGGCACGGCAGCCTACCGCGTGGTCGATCGCTCGGCGATCGAGAACCTGAATGCGCCGGGCGCCCTCGGCTCGGCCATCGAGCGACTGCGCAAGGAATCGGTCTCGATGCGCGACGTAGCGCGCTTCCCCGGCATGAACGTCGAGCGGGCCGCGCGCCTGCTCAATGCGCTCTACCTGACCTCCAGCCTGATGGTCACTCGCACCAACCCGGCCGCCCGTTCGGAGCCCGGCCTGCTGCGCGGCCTGTTCGGTTCCGGCAAGGCCCGACGCTAGGGGCCCGCGCGCCGGCGTCGGCGCGCCCGCCTCGTCGAGTGGATGTCCGGAGTACGAGCGTAGGCAAGTTCCTACCGTGCGGTCGGTCCGCGGACTATGGCTTGCGGCCGGGGTGCATGGTCTGATGCGGTCTTCGTGCCGCACGCCCACCGACCATGCCTACCGACCCTCCCGAGCCCGACTCCGACGCGCCGATCTTCGTGGTGCTCAACGTCGGTTCCGGCAGCGACGACGCCAACGCCACGCGCGCGACGATCGAGCGTGTGCTGAGCGAGGCGGGGCGGGAGCACGAACTGACGGTGGTCGACGAGCCGGCGCGGCTGCACGACATCGCGCGCAATGTGGTCGGTCGCGCGCGTGCGCGTGGCGGCATCGTGGTCGCCGCCGGTGGCGACGGCACGATCAATGCGGTGGCACAGGCGGTTCTGGGCAGCGGCTGCGCCTTCGGGGTGCTGCCGCAGGGCACCTTCAACTACTTCAGTCGCACCCACGGGCTGCCGGCCACGACGGAAGAGGGCACCCGATTGCTGCTGACGGCCGAGGCGCAGCCGGTGCAGGTGGGGCTGGTCAACGACCGCGTGTTCCTCGTGAACGCCAGCCTCGGGCTCTACCCGAAGCTGCTCGAGGACCGCGAGGCCTACAAGCAGCAGTACGGACGCAGCCGCCTGGTGGCGTTGTGGTCGGGCGTCATGACGCTGCTGCGCGGGCACCGGCGGTTGCGCCTCCATCTCGAGCAGGACGGCGATCTGCAGGCCTGCGAGCTGCGAACGTCGACGCTGTTCATCGGCAACAACCGCCTGCAGCTCGAGCAGATCGGCATCCGCGAGGCGCCGCTGCTCGAACAGGGCCGGCTCGCGGCGATCGCGCTGCGGCCTGTGGGCCGGCTCGAGATGCTGTGGCTGCTGCTGCGGGGCGCGTTCGGTCAGCTCGGGGACGCCGACAAGGTGTCGAGCTTCCCGTTCGCGCGGATCACGGTGCAGCCGGCGCTGCGGGGCCGCGCGGGGCGGCGTATCAAGGTGGCGACCGACGGCGAGATCGCCTGGCTGGCCACGCCACTGGTGTTCCGAGTCGCTCCGCAGCCGCTGTGGTTGCTCAAGCCGGAGCCGCAATGACCCTGGCGATCCAGATCTCCGATCCGCACTTCGGCACCGAGCAGCCCGCGGTGGTCGAGGCGCTGCTGCAGCTGGTGCGCGAGCAGGCGCCCGACGTGGCCGTGCTGTCGGGCGACATCACCCAACGGGCCAGCCGCGCGCAGTTCCGTGCGGCGCGGGCCTTCGTCGATCGCCTGGGTACCCCGGTCACGCTGGTGATCCCCGGCAACCACGACATCCCGCTGTTCAACCCGCTCGCCCGGCTGTTCGCGCCGTATGCCAACCACCGCCAGGCTTTCGGTGCCGAGCTCGAACCGATGGCCGCGTGGCCCGACCTGCTGCTGCTCACCGTCAACACCACCCGGCCCTGGCGCCACAAGGATGGCGAGGTGTCGGACGCGCAGGTGGAGCGCGTGGCGGCGCAGCTGCACGCCGCGCAACCGGGCCAACTGCGGGTGGTGGTCGTGCACCAGCCGCTGGCGGTGACGCGCGAGGAGGACGAACCGAACCGATTGCACCGCGGCGCCGAGGCGGCGCGCGCCTGGTCTCAGGCCGGGGCGGACCTGGTGCTCGGCGGCCACATCCATCTGCCCTTCGTGCTGCCGCTGCACGAGCGCTTCGAGGCGCTGGCGCGACCACTGTGGGCGGTGCAGGCGGGCACCGCGGTGTCGCGGCGGGTGCGTGACGAGGCCGGCAACTCGGTCAACCTGGTCCGTTCGCGAGGCCGTGTGGGGCCGCGCCGCGAGGCGCTGGTCGAGCGCTGGGATTACCGCGCGGCGTCGCAGCGTTTCGAACCGGTGTCGATGCACCGCCTCGGCTTCGAGGTTGGCAGCGATGGATGAGGCCCGCGTTCTCGCACTGGTCACCGCGGTGGGCGAGCGGGCCGTACCCAGCTTCGTGTTTGCGCTGGCTTGCCTGCTGTTGTTCGTCGCCTCGGCCTGGTGGCTGACACGGCGCCATGTGCTGCCGCGGCTGGAGAGCCCGTTGCCGCCGAGCGGCTTCCTGGCGCTGAACCTCGGCCTGGGCTTCGTGATCGTCGTGGTGTCCGCCGCCATCTTCGCCGGCACGGCTGACGAGATCGGCATCGACGAGGAATTGGGGATGCTCGACACGGCCTTTTCCGACACGCTGCGGGACAGCGTCTCGCTCGCGACCCTGCGGGTCTTCTCGCTTCTGACCCGCTTCGGCGACACGGCGACGCTCTCCGTGCTTTGCACCGTGGTGGCGGTGTGGCTGTGGGTCGTCCGCAAACGCTGGCTGGCGCTGGCCTGGGTGATCGCGATCGCCGGCAACGGCGTCCTGAACACCACCCTGAAGGGCATCGTCGAGCGCGTGCGGCCACTGCACGAACACGGCCTGGTGCACGAACTGGGGTGGAGCTTCCCCAGTGGCCACAGCTCCGGTGCGGTAGTCGCTTACGGCATGCTCGCCTACGTCGCGATGCGGCGCCTGCCGCCGGTGTGGCATCTGCCGGCGCTGCTTCTGGCCACCGCGATCGCCTTCACGACCGGATGCAGCCGCATCTTCCTGCAGGTGCATTTCGCCAGCGACGTGCTGGCCGGCTTCGCTTCCGGCCTGGCCTGGCTGACCGTCTGCGTCGTCAGCACCGAGCTGACGCGTCGCTATCGCCGTGCGCCAGGCTGAGCGCAAGGCGTCCCCTCGAGCAAGGAGAGTCCCATGAGCACACGCGCCGCATCCTCCTCCCGGTCCCGGCCGCCCGCGCCGAAGCCGAGCCCGCGTCCATCGCTGCCACACGAACGCGACGAATCCAGCGACATGACCGGCGGCGAGCCCAGCGAGAGCATGCGGCAGGCCCATCGCGATCTGGCTCGCGGTTTGAAGGACACCGATCGCGGGCCGGAAGCGGACCGCGCCTACCGCAAGCTGAAGCGTTGATCCGCTGCGTCCGCTTGAGTGCGCGGCGCGTGTCATCATTTGCGGCGGTCGACATCAAGGCCGGTCATCCATACAGGAGCAGCAACGTGCGACGTGAGCGACTCACCGCAGGATGGGCTATCGTGCTGGCGCTGTGCGGCACCGCGCTGCCCGGCACGGCGGGCGCGGAGGAAGACGCGAGGGCCTACGTGGCCTTCGTCGAAGACTTCACCGCGCAGTGTGTCTCTCGAAACGGTGTGCAGATTCTCGTCAGGAACACGCACCCCACGCGCCGGCTGCGCGTGTGGCTGGATCGCTACCACATGGGCACCGGGACCGGCGACCGCTCGCGCAGCGATCTCGCACCCGCCGGCGAGCCCGAGGCCCTGGGGTGTTCGCGCAGCAGCACGGGACCGCAGGAGTGGCGTGTCGTGCGCAGTGTGTTCCTCGACTGAGGCGCGGTGTCCACCGCCTGACCGCTAGCGTTGCGTCGGCCGCGCGGTCCGGCGGAGCATGTCAAAAGACAAAGCGCGTTGTCCGACACTCTCTTGCGGGGCGCCCTACGTGCAGGCGCCGCATCGGCCGACAGAAGCCCGCAGGCTTCGCTCCTACCTTTCAAGGGTTCGCAAGACGGACTCGCCTCACCGGCCGCCAGGCCCGGGCGATCACTCAGCAACCCTTCGAGAGGCAAGACCGATGAAGCATTCCATGAAGTTCCTGCTGGCGCTCGCGCCCATCGCCCTGCTCGCCGCTTGCGGTGGCGGCGACGACGACCTCGACGACCGGCTCGACATCGCCGACCCGAAGGTCCGGTTCGTCCATGCCATTCCGGCCGGCCCGGACGTCACGCTGTTCCGCGGCGCCAACGCGCAGTCCGACGCGACCGATGTGCCCTACCTGTTCGCATCGAAGTACTTCGACGTCGATTCCGGCGACGCGACCTGGTCGGTGAAGACATCGACCGGTTCGCTCGATGTCGGTGCGGTCACCTTCGATGCCAAGCGCGGCAACAAGTACAGCCTGCTCGCGGTGCCGAGTTCTTCGGTGACCGAGATGGTGCTGATCGACGACCCGTACAACAAGGGCCTGACCGCGGACAACGCCCGCGTGCGCGTGTTCAATGCCTCGTTCAACGCCGGCAGCATCGACGTCTATCTCAACGCACCCGGCACCGATCTGGCCGGCGTGTCGCCCACCTTCCCGGCGGTGGCCTACAAGGCAGCGAGTCCGGCCTCGGGCTCCGACTCTGTCGATCTGCCCGGCGGTACCTACCAGATGCGCATCACCAACGCCGGCACGAAGAACGTGATCTTCAATGCACCGGTGACGTTGAACGTCAACGCCGACTGGTTGGTGCTCAGCCTGCCGGCCAGCGCGACACCCGACGACGTGAAGGCCCTCGTGGTTCAGTCGGACGACGACACGCCAGCAGCGACCGAACTGACGACGACGCCCTGACGTGACGCGGCCCCTGCCGTCGGCCGCCGCTGTAGGACGCGGCCGACGCGCAGGAGCGGCCCTCGCCGATAGTTCGCGCCCCGGCCCGGGGCGACCATGAATGCACCCCAACGCAAGGAGTGGTCCATGAACATCGAAACACAAGAAACGGCCGACCTGAACCAATTGGCGAGCCTGATCGACGGCATGTCGATCGCGATGCTCAGCGGCGTCGAACGCGACGGTTCGCTGGTGAGCCGGCCGATGACGCCGCTGGAGATGGACGGCGACGGCGCGCTGTGGTTCTTCACCGATGTGCGTTCGGAGAAGACGGAGCGGCTGATCCCTCTGAACCTCAGCTTCTCCAACGAAGCGAACTCGATCTACGTGTCCATCTCCGGTCACGGCGAGGTGGTTCGCGACCGGGAGCACGTGAAGCGACTGTGGACGCCCTATGCGAAGCCCTGGTTCCTCGAGGGCCCCGAATCACCCTACCTGGTGCTGTTGAAGTTCGTCCCGCACTCGGCCGATTACTGGGACGCACCGCACAGCAAGATGATGCGCCTGGTCGCGATGAACCCGCCGACGTCGGCCGCCGAGCGGTCCGATCCCGAATCGAATGCGTTGCGTCCCGTGCCCAGGCCGACCCGTCGCTTTGAAGACGCGGTCCGGACGCCGTCCGCCCGCCGGGCTCATGCCTGAAGGCTGCGTGCCTTGATCTTCTTGCCCTTGACCCGGCCGCCGTCGAGCTTGCGCAGCGCCTCCTTGGCGATGCTGCGCTCGACGGCCACGTAGGTCGAGAATTCGGTGACGTTGATCTTGCCGATCTGGGCAGCGGCCAGGCCGGCGTCGCCGGTCAACGCGCCCAGCACGTCGCCAGGACGGATCTTCTCCTTGCGGCCGCCCAGAATCTGCAGCGTGACCATCGGAGGCACCAGGGGCCCGGCGCCGGACGGCGTGAGTTCGCTCAGCGGGTGCCATTCCGATTCCCGGTCCTGTAACTGATCGATCTTCGCCACGCTGGGCATTTCGTCGAGCGTCGACAGGCTGAGCGCCCACCCGGCCTGATCGGCACGGCCGGTACGGCCGATGCGGTGGATGTGCACTTCCGGGTCGGGCGAGATGTCGACGTTGACGACCGCTTCGAGTTGTTCGACATCGAGGCCGCGCGCGGCGACGTCGGTGGCCACCAGCACCGAACAGCTGCGGTTCGCGAACTGCATCAGCACCTGGTCCCGTTCGCGCTGCTCCAGATCGCCGTGCAGCGCCAGCGCCTGCACGCCTTGCGCGCTCAGCACGGCCACCAGGTCGCGACACTGCTGTTTGGTGTTGCAGAACGCCAGCGTGCTGGCGGGGCGGAAGTGGTCGAGCAGCAGTCCGACCGCGTGCAGGCGCTGCTCTTCCGTCACCTCGTAGAAGCGCTGGCGGATCTTGCCTGCGTCGTGCTGCGATTCGAGCCGGACATGCTCGGGCTGGCGCAGGAACTGCGCGCTCAGCCGGGCGATGCCGTCCGGGTAGGTGGCCGAGAACAGCAGCGTCTGGCGCTGCGGTGGGCAATGGCGGGCGACGGCAGCGATGTCGTCGAAGAAGCCCATGTCGAGCATGCGGTCGGCTTCGTCGAGCACCAGTGTGTTCAGCGAGGCGAGCGCGAGGCTGCCGCGCTCCAGGTGGTCGATGATGCGACCTGGCGTGCCGACGACGATGTGCGCGCCGTGCTGCAGGCTGGCCAGTTGCGGGCGCATCGTGGCGCCGCCGCACAGCGTGAGGATCTTGGTGTTCTCTTGACTGCGAGCCAGGCGGCGCAGTTCCTGCGTCACCTGGTCGGCGAGTTCGCGCGTTGGGCACAGCACCAGGCTCTGCACGTCGAGGCGGCGCGGATCGAGCCGCGCCAGAAGGGCCAGGGCGAAGGCAGCCGTCTTGCCGCTCCCGGTCTTGGCCTGGGCGATCAGGTCGCGGCCCGCCAGTGCGATCGGCAGTGTGGCGGCCTGGACCGGCGTCATGCTGTGGTAGCCGAGCTGCTCCAGATTGGCCAGCACGGCGGGCGCCAGCGGCAGCTGGCTGAAGGGCAGGGGAGGTGCGCCGGACGGGGCGTCTTCGAGAGGGGCAGAGACATGCCCGATTGTCGGGCCTGCGCCCCGCGTCCCCGCCCGCAGGGGCCCGGTCCTGCTTTTCTTCCTAGTAGCAGTCCGGTTCGGGCTTCTTCAGGCGGCAGCTCCAGCGAAAGCCGTCGACCCCCTGCTTGGCCGAACGTCTCAGGATGGCGGTGGGCTCGTTTGCGATCGCATCCGGCAGCGGCACCGCCAGAGGCGCGCCGGTGGTGTTGGTGTAGAAGTTGAGAAAGCAGGTTTCGGCACCGGCACACAGGCTGTCGATCTGCGGCTGATAGGCCTCCCGCTGGCCGGCCAGGTCGGCCGGCACGATCACCGAGCGGATGATCCCCTGCCGGCCGGCCACCGGCCACGCCTCGGTTGCGGCAGCGGCGCTGCCCACCCAGCCCGCCGCGCACGCGGCGAGCAGCAGCCGGATCGATCGGTCGCGGTCTTGCGTCTTGCCCACCAGCTTCTCCTCGGCCGGGAAGAGGTTCTGCGTCGCGCCCCCGGCAGGGCGGCCGCCGGCGATGCTAGCGCGGCGCCCTGCCGCCGTGGCGGGATGCCGCGGCGGGGGCGTGGGAATCGTCCGACAACACTGCGCGGTGAGCGCCGATGGTGAGGGGCCCCGCCGTTCCTAAGCTGTCTACATCGCAACGACGCGAGTCGGTGTCTTCGGCCCCTCGCGATGTCCGGGCCCTGCTGCAGGCAATGCCCTCCCGCTTTTCAAGGAGATAGAGATGAAGATGAGTTCACGCACCCTCACCACGATGTCTGCTTCCACCGTGCTGCTGGCCGCCCTGGCGCTGGCCGGATGCAATCGCAACACCGAACAGGCCCAGGCGCCGGCCGACAGCGGCGCGGGCGTGGCCCAGTCCGAGCAGCGCATGGAGCAGAAGGTCGATCAGGCGCAGGCCAGCGCCGAGCGCGGCATGGACAACGCTGCCAACGCCGTGAAGGGCGCCGCCCAGGACGCCACCCAGGCGACCAAGAATGCGGCGGCCGAGGTCGGCGACAAGGTCGGCGACGCCATGATCACCACGACGGTCAATGCCGAACTGGCGAAGGATCCGAAGCTGAGCGCGCTGAAGATCGATGTCGACACCGCCGACGGCAAGGTGGCGTTGCGCGGCACGGCGCCGGACAGCGCCTCGCGCGAACGTGCGACCCAGCTCGCGATGGCGGTCAAGGGCGTGGTGAGCGTCGACAACCAGCTCACCATCGAACCGGCCAAGAGCTGATCCCCGAACGACCCGGCAGCCGCCGGGCACGACGGTGTCGCGGGCGTCCACTCGACAGGGTGGGCGCCCGCGGCTGCGTTACGTTCTGGAGAGGGTCAACGTTGTTCCTGCGAGCGCGTTGAGGAGACACGAAGCCCTGCGTCCGCAAGGCCGGTCGGCTCCACGCGGTGGAGGGTCCGGGAGACGCGGGGCGTCGAAGCCGCAGGAGGCCGATGCATGAGCTCCCTCTCCGTCACCCGCTACGAGATCCGCTTCCAGTCGCTGTTCAGGGAAGGCCGGGCGCTGAGCTTTCCCTGCGACGCGCAGGGCCACGTGCAGCTCGACGCGCTGAGTGAGCAGGCTCGTCACAACTACCTCTATGCGCGCGCCGTGGTCGGCCGCGAGTACGCCACGCCGATGGTGCTGGCGCTCTGCGCGCACTGAGTGCCGCGCCGTGTGGCCGCGGGTGGCTCAGACCGCGGCGGTGGCGAAGAAGGCCGAGCGCGCCGTGTCGGGCAGCGA
The DNA here is from genome assembly GCF_000576205.1 of Methylibium sp. T29. Lineage (NCBI taxonomy): Bacteria > Pseudomonadati > Pseudomonadota > Betaproteobacteria > Burkholderiales > Sphaerotilaceae > Methylibium > Methylibium sp. T29. The sequence goes on from NZ_AZND01000036.1 coordinate 11,076, forward strand.
GCGCCCGGTGCGGGCGGCACGCTCCAGCACGTGCCAGTGGTAGCGGTAGCTCGCGCGGTCTTGCAGCAGACCGCGGTGCGCGATCGGGGCCCAATCGGCGGCCTGGGCGGCCAGCAGGATGTCGAGAGCCGCCTCGATCTCGGCCGGCACCGGGGCGAAGGCCTCGACGATGGGTCGGATCTGGTTGGGGTGGATGCTCCACATGCGCGCGTAGCCCAGCTCGCGCGACGCACGCGTGGCAGCCTGCGCGATGGCCTGCGTGTCGCTGTACTCGGTGACCACGCAGTGCGAGGGCAGCTTGCCGGCCGCGTGGCAGGCAGCCGAGATCTCCAGCTTGGCACGCAGCACCAGCGGATGGCTGAACTGCCCCGCCAGGCTCATGCCGAAGGAGGGATCGCGCCGTGGTGCGCCGAGACGAAGTCCATCAACCCGAAGGACAGGGATTCGATCGCCGGCAGTGCCGCGATCGCCTGCACGTCGCGCAGCGCGCCGTGCGTTTCGACCAGCGCATGCACCGGGACCGCGCGCGCCAGGCCCTGCTCGCGGCGGGTCGCTTCGATGGCGGCGATGGCGTCGCGCAGCTCTTCCACGCCCTGCGCCTTCGGGATCATGAGGTAGGCCAGCCGCTCGCCGGCGCCGGCCAGCAGGCTGCGCACGTCATCCGCGAAACTCGGGTGAGGGTAGGGGTGGACACGCACCCCGACGCGGCCGTGGCGGTTGGCGGCGCTCGACACCAACTCCGCGGCGAGCCGTGCGTGCTCTGGTTCGCCGCCGACCGGGGCGCCGTCCTCGAGGTCGAGCGTCACGTCGAACAGCGCGGTGTCGGCCATGTCAGCCTGCAGCGCCAGGGCCTTGCGCATGCGCGGCTCGACGCCGGCGTAGTGGTCGCAGACCGGCAGATCCGGCCGGTGTTCGTGGGCGCCGAACAGCGCCTGCAGCGGGTGGATGCGGGGGCGGCTCATCGCGAGGGCTCCATGCGGGAACAGCGAGGCGGAATTAAAAAGGCCGACCCGAGCAACGGGATCGGCCTCTCGGGGCGGCGCTGCGGGCCGGCTCAGATCAGGTGCTTGACGCCGTCCTGTTCGCCCTGCAGTTCGGCCAGGGTCTTGTTGATGCATTCCTGCGAGAACGCGTCGATCGCGAGGCCGTCGACGATCTTGTACTCGCCGTTGGCGCAGGTGACCGGGAAGCCGAACATCACGTCCTTCGGGATACCGTATTCGCCGTTCGACGGGACGCCCATCGTGACCCAGGCGCCATTGGTGCCCAGGCCCAGTCGCGCATGTGGTCGATTGCCGCATTGGCTGCCGACGCCGCCGACGACAGACCACGAGCCTCGATGATCGCCGCGCCGCGCTTGCCGACGGTCGGCAGGAACACGTCCTTGTTCCAGACCTGGTCGTTGATCATGTCCTTCACCGAGGCGCCATCGATGGTGGCGAAGCGGTAGTCGGCATACATCGTGGGCGAATGGTTGCCCCACACGGCCAGCTGCTTGATCGACGACACCGGCTTGCCGGTCTTGGCGGCAATCTGCGAGGCGGCGCGGTTGTGGTCAAGGCGCAGCATCGCGGTGAAGTTCTTGCGCGGCAGGTCGGGTGCGGCCTTCATCGCGATGTAGGCGTTGGTGTTGGCCGGGTTACCGACCACCAGCACCTTGACGTTGCGTGAGGCCACGGCGTTCAGCGCCTTGCCCTGCGCGGTAAAAATGGCGCCGTTGATCGACAGCAGCTCGGCACGCTCCATGCCCGGGCCGCGCGGACGCGAGCCGACGAGCAGCGCGTAGTCGGCATCCTTGAAGGCGGTCATGGGGTCGCCGTGGGCCTCCATGCCGGCCAGCAGCGGGAAGGCGCAGTCTTCCAGTTCCATCATCACGCCCTTCAGCGCCTTCTGGGCCTTCTCGTCCGGGATCTCGAGCAACTGCAGGATCACGGGCTGGTCCTTGCCCAGCATCTCGCCGGAGGCGATGCGGAACAGCAGGGCGTAGCCGATCTGGCCAGCAGCACCGGTGACGGCCACGCGGACGGGTTTCTTGCTCATGTCGAAGCTCCGGAGGTAGGGTCGTGAGATGGGGGGCCGGGTTGCGTACGTCAAAGACGTGACGAAGACCGGCACACGACTGCGAGTGTAGAAGCAATCGATGCTGCTGCCGCAGGATTCGCCGAATCTTATGTCTTATATAAGACATCTTTCATCGGTTTTGTGGACGATCCGGGGCGCGCTGTGATGCAATCCGCCGCATGGCCAACGCGCTGCCTCCCCCCCTGTCTGCGGAAGACACGTCGCTCGAGGTGTCGGGGCCGGCCTTCAGTCCGCTGTATCAGCAGATCAAGGCGCTGATCACGCGCAGCCTGCAGGGCGGCGAGTGGCGCCCCGGCGAGGCTATTCCGAGCGAGATCGAACTTGCGGCACGCTACAAGGTCAGCCAGGGGACGGTGCGCAAGGCGATCGATGAACTCGCCACCGAGAACCTGGTTGTTCGCCGCCAGGGCAAGGGGACCTTCGTCGCGACCCACGCGGAGCAGCAGGTGCAGTACCGCTTCCTGCGTCTGGTTCCCGATGCAGAGGGCAAGGTCGGCGCCGTGGAGCGCCGCTTCCTCGATTGTCGGCGCGTCCGGGCGCCGGCCGAGGTCGCGCGTGCGCTGGAGTTGAAGGCTGGCGAGACGGTGATCCAGGTCAGGCGCCTGCTGTCGTTCGGCGGCCGCCCGGTGGTGCTGGACGACATTTGGCTCAACGGCGCGCTGTTCAGGGGGCTCACGGCCGAACGGCTGGCCGATTCGCGCGGCGCGTTGTACGCCACCTTCGAAGCGGAATTCGGTGTTCGGATGATCCGTGCCGAAGAAAAGCTGAGGGCGGTGGCCGCGATGGCCGTCGAGGCCGAGTTGCTGCAGGTGGCGCTCGGCGCACCTCTGCTGAGCGTGGAGCGGCGCACGCTGACCTACGGGGACCGGCCGGTGGAACTGCGCCGCGGGCTGTACGACACGACGCTCCATCACTATAGGAACGAGTTGAGCTGAACCGGAACGGAACAGAATCGCGCGTCGGATGTTCGCCGGCGAGCATCCGTCTGCTGCGATGCAACAATGCAATAAACTCGCCGAGTTTCACAGACCAGAACAAGGTAAATGGGTATGGCAGAGACCACCGTGAAAGCAGGCCGGCCGCGTCCGGTCCACCGCAACATCCACGTCAGCCAGATCATCGGCTACCGGCTGCCCCCCGCCGGCATCGTGTCGATCCTGCACCGTATCAGCGGCGCGATCATGTTCCTGCTGCTGCCCTTCATCGTCTGGCTGTTCGACACCAGCCTGAGCTCCGAAATCTCCTACGAGACCTTCACCAGTGCCTTCGTCGCCGGGATCGGCTTCGTGCCGGGCTGGTTCGTCAAGCTGGTGGCGCTGGCCCTGATCTGGGCCTACCTGCTGCACTTCATCGCCGGCGTGCGCCATCTGTGGATGGACATGACGCATGCCGTCAGCAAGGAGGCGGGGCACCGCTCGGCCCTGATCACCCTGGGCCTGAGCACGCTGCTGACGCTGGCGCTGATGGGCAAGCTGTTCGGCTGGTACTGACAAGAGAAGAACGAGAAATCTGAGGCAACGCGGATCGATCAACATGACACAGAACTACGGATCCAAGCGCATCGTCGTCGGTGCGCACTACGGTCTGCGCGACTGGCTCAGCCAGCGCGTCACGGCCGCGCTGATGGCGGTCTTCACCATCGTGCTGATCGCTCAGGTGCTGTTCGGCGCGCCGATGGGCTACGAACGCTGGGCCGGCATCTTCTCGTCGCAGTGGATGAAGGTGCTGACCTTCGTCGTCATCGTGTCGCTGGCCTGGCACGCCTGGGTCGGCGTGCGCGACATCTGGATGGACTACGTCAAGCCGGTCGGGGTGCGCCTGCTGCTGCAGGTGTTGACGATCTCGTGGCTGGTCGGTTGTGCCGGCTGGGCGATCCAAGTGCTGTGGAGGCTGTGACACCATGACAACCAAGCTTCCGACCCGCAAGTTCGACGTCGTCATCGTCGGAGCCGGTGGCTCCGGCATGCGCGCCTCGCTGCAACTCGCTCGTGCCGGCCTGAACGTGGCTGTGCTGTCCAAGGTGTTCCCGACCCGCTCGCACACCGTCGCGGCGCAAGGCGGCATCGGCGCCTCGCTCGGCAACATGTCCGAGGACAACTGGCACTACCACTTCTTCGACACCGTCAAGGGCTCCGACTGGCTCGGCGACCAGGACGCGATCGAGTTCATGTGCCGCGAGGCGCCGAAGGTCGTCTACGAGCTCGAGCACTTCGGGATGCCGTTCGACCGCAACCCGGACGGCACGATCTACCAGCGCCCGTTCGGCGGCCACACCGCGAACTACGGCGAGAAGCCGGTGCAGCGCGCCTGCGCCGCGGCCGACCGCACCGGCCACGCGATGCTGCACACGCTGTACCAGCAGAACGTCAAGGCGCGCACGCAGTTCTTCGTCGAGTGGATGGCGCTCGACCTGATCCGCGACGCTGACGGCGACGTGGTCGGCGTCACCGCGCTCGAGATGGAGACCGGTGACGTCCACGTGCTGCAAGGCAAGACCGTGCTGCTCGCCACCGGTGGGGCGGGTCGCATCTTCGCGGCCAGCACCAACGCCTTCATCAACACCGGCGACGGCCTGGGCATGGCGGCTCGTGCCGGCATCCCTCTGGAGGACATGGAGTTCTGGCAGTTCCACCCGACCGGGGTGCACAACGCTGGCGTGCTGCTGACGGAAGGCTGTCGTGGCGAAGGCGCGATCCTGCGCAACAGCAACGGCGAGCGCTTCATGGAGCGCTACGCGCCGACGCTGAAGGACCTGGCGCCGCGCGACTTCGTGTCGCGCTGCATGGACCAGGAGATCAAGGAGGGGCGCGGCTGCGGTCCGAACAAGGACTACATCCAGCTCGACATGACCCACCTCGGCGGCGAGACGATCATGAAGCGCCTGCCGAGCGTGTTCGAGATCGGCCACAACTTCGCGAACGTCGACATCACGAAGGAGCCGATCCCGGTCGTGCCGACCATCCACTACCAGATGGGTGGCATCCCGACGAACGTTCACGGCCAGGTGGTGGTGCCGAACAACGGCAAGCCCAACGACATCGTCAACGGCTCTATGCGGTCGGCGAGTGCGCCTGCGTCAGCGTGCACGGCGCCAACCGGCTGGGTACGAACTCGTTGCTCGACCTGCTGGTGTTCGGCCGCGCGGCGGGCAACCACATCGTCGAGTTCAATCAGAAGAACAAGCTGCACAAGTCCCTGCCCGCCGATGCTGCCGATCGGACGCTGGCACGCCTGGCGCGCCTCGACGGCAGCAGCAGCGGCGAGTACGCCCAGGACGTGGCCAACGACATCCGCACGACGATGCAGCAGCACGCCGGCGTGTTCCGCACCCAGGCGATGCTCGACGAGGGCGTGACCAAGATGGCCGCGGTGGCCGAGCGCGTGCGGAGCATCGCGCTGAAGGACAAGTCCAAGGTCTTCAACACCGCCCGCATCGAGGCGCTGGAAGTCGAGAACCTGATCGAGGCGGCGCAGGCCACCATCGTGTCGGCCGCGGCCCGCAAGGAAAGCCGGGGCGCGCACACGGTCAACGACTACGGCGACACGCCCGAGCATCCGAACGGCCGCAACGATGCCGTGTGGATGAAGCACACCCTCTGGTACAGCGATGGCAACCGGCTCGACTACAAGCCGGTCAACCTCAAGCCGATGTCGGTCGAGTCGATCCCCCCCAAGGTCCGCACGTTCTGATCACCCCAGTCCGAAGCGCCCCAGGAAGCGAAAACATGAGCAAGCGCACATTCCAGATTTACCGCTACGACCCGGACACCGACGCCAAGCCGTATATGCAGACGCTCGAGGTCGAGCTCGACGGTTCCGAGCGCATGCTGCTGGACGCGTTGAACAAGCTCAAAGCGGTCGATCCGAGCCTGAGCTTCCGTCGCTCGTGCCGCGAGGGTGTTTGCGGCTCGGACGCGATGAACATCAACGGCAAGAACGGTCTGGCCTGCCTGACCAACATGCGCACGCTGCCGGGAACCGTGGTGCTCAAGCCGCTGCCGGGGCTGCCGGTAATCCGCGACCTGATCGTGGACATGACGCAGTTCTTCAAGCAGTACAACTCGATCAAGCCCTATCTCGTCAACGAAGAGGTGCCGCCCGAGAAGGAACGTCTGCAGTCGCCGGAGGAGCGCGACGAGCTCAACGGCCTGTACGAATGCATCCTGTGCGCGAGCTGCTCGACCAGCTGCCCGAGCTTCTGGTGGAACCCCGACAAGTTCGTCGGCCCGGCCGGATTGCTCCAGGCCTACCGCTTCATCGCCGACAGCCGTGACCAGGACACCGCAGGGCGACTCGACAACCTCGAGGACCCCTATCGCCTGTTCCGTTGCCACACGATCATGAACTGCGTCGACGTCTGCCCGAAGGGCCTGAACCCGACCAAGGCGATCGGCAAGATCAAGGAATTGATGGTGCGCCGCGCCGTCTGACCCGACCCGGCAGACCTGCATGGCCCACGTGCTCGATGATCCGCTGCTGAGCCCCGCTGCGTTGAGCAAGCTGCGCTGGCGGTGCCGCCGCGGCCTGCTCGAGAACGACCTGTTCATCGAGCGCTTCTTCGCACGGCACGAGGCCACGCTGACCGAGCGTCAAGCGACGGGCCTGGAAGCGCTGATGGATCTGCCGGACAACGATCTGCTGGACCTGTTGCTGGTGCGCACGCAGCCCCAGGCTGAACTCGACCGCCCCGAGGTTCGCCTGGTGCTCGATCAACTGCGCACGCCGCGGCCCGCCTGAAACCACGCTGCGCTCTGTTTCGCTTTCGTCCCTCGCTCTTTGCCCCTTGTCCCGCTCCGTTTCGTCTCCCTTCGAAGTCTCTAGCCAAGGAACTGCCATGACACCGTCCGACGTGAAAGCCACCCTGTCGTTCTCCGACGGCAGCCCCAGCATGGATTTGCCGATCTACAAGGGCAGCGTGGGCCCGGACGTGATCGACATCCGCAAGCTCTACGCACAGACCGGCAAGTTCACCTACGACCCGGGCTTCCTGAGCACGGCGTCCTGCCAATCGGCCATCACCTACATCGACGGCGACAAGGGTGAACTGCTGTACCGCGGCTACCCGATCGAACAGCTGGCCGAGAACTGCGACTTCCTCGAAACCTGTTATCTGCTGCTCAACGGCGAACTGCCGAACGTCACCGAGAAAGCGAAGTTCGTCAAGACGGTCAACGGCCACACGATGGTCAACGAGCAGATGCAGTTCTTCCTGCGCGGCTTCCGCCGGGACGCCCACCCGATGGCCGTGCTGACCGGTCTGGTGGGGGGACTGTCGGCCTTCTATCACGACAGCACCGACGTGCAGAACCCGGAGCACCGTGCGGTCGCGGCGATCCGCCTGATCGCGAAGATGCCCACGCTGGTCGCGATGGCCTACAAGTATTCGATCGGCCAGCCCTACATCTATCCGCGCAACGATCTGAGCTACACCTCGAACTTCATGCGGATGATGTTCGGTACCCCCTGTGAGGAGTACGTGCCCAACGATGTGCTGGTGCGCGCGATGGACCGCATCTTCATCCTGCACGCCGACCACGAGCAGAACGCGTCGACCTCGACTGTGCGTTTGTGCGGTAGCTCCGGCACCAACCCGTTCGCCGCCATCGCGGCCGGCGTGGCCTGTCTGTGGGGCCCGGCGCACGGCGGGGCCAACGAAGCCTGCCTGAACATGCTGGAAGACATCCAGAAGATGGGCGGCGTGGCCAAGGTCGGCAAGTTCATCGAGCAGGTGAAGGACAAGAACTCGGGCGTGCGCCTGATGGGCTTCGGACACCGCGTCTACAAGAACTACGACCCTCGCGCCAAGCTGATGCGTGAGACCTGTCACGAGGTGCTCGCCGAGATGGGCCTGCAGAACGATCCGCTGTTCAAGCTGGCGATGGAACTGGAGAAGATCGCGCTGGAAGACGATTACTTCGTGTCGCGCAAGCTCTACCCGAACGTCGACTTCTACTCCGGCATCGTCCAGCGTGCCATCGGCATCCCGGTGAGCCTGTTCACCGCCATCTTCGCATTGGCCCGCACGGTTGGCTGGATCGCGCAGCTCAACGAGATGATCGGCGACCCCGAGTACAAGATCGGCCGCCCACGCCAGTTGTTCGTCGGTGCAACGGCCCGCGACGTTACGCCGATTGCCGAGCGCGCCTGACGCCGGTCCGCTCCAATCAGAGAAACCCCGGCCCTGCGCCGGGGTTTCTTGTTGTTGACGCCTAAAATCGAGGCCATGGGACGCACTCTGTACGACAAGCTGTGGGACGAACACGTCGTCCACTCCGAGGACGACGGCACCGCCGTGCTCTACATCGACCGACACCTGGTGCACGAGGTGACGAGCCCGCAGGCCTTCGAAGGCTTGGACCTCGCCGGCCGCAAGATCTGGCGACTTTCGGCCAATCTGGCGGTGAGCGACCACAACGTGCCGACCACCGACCGATCCCGGGGCATCGCCGACCCGGTGTCGCGCCTGCAGGTCGACACGCTGGACGCCAACTGCGACCGCTTCGGCATCACGCAGTTCAAGATGAACGATCGTCGCCAGGGTATCGTGCACGTGATCGGGCCGGAGCAGGGCGCCACGCTGCCGGGCATGACGGTGGTGTGCGGTGATTCGCACACCAGCACCCACGGCGCCTTCGGTGCGCTGGCGCATGGCATCGGCACCAGCGAGGTCGAGCACGTGCTTGCGACTCAGACGCTGCTCGCCAAGAAGGCGAAGAACCTGCTGGTGCGGGTGGACGGCGTGCTGCCGGCCGGCTGCAGCGCCAAGGACATCGTGCTGGCGATCATCGGTCGCATCGGCACGGCCGGCGGCAACGGCCATACCATCGAGTTCGGTGGCTCGGCGATTCGCGCGCTGAGCATGGAAGGCCGCATGACGGTGTGCAACATGGCCATCGAGGCCGGCGCGAGGGCTGGCCTGGTCGCGGTGGACGACACGACGATCCAGTACGTGAAGGGGCGGCCGTTCTCGCCGTCAGGTGTGGAGTGGGAGCACGCGGTCGCCTACTGGCGCACGCTGCATTCCGACGAGGATGCCGTCTTTGATCGCGTGGTCGAACTCGATGCGGGTCAGATCGCACCGCAGGTCACCTGGGGCACCTCGCCCGAGATGGTGCTTTCGATCAACGACCGGGTGCCCGATCCGGACCGCGAGAAGGATGCTGGCAAGCGCGGCGCCATCGAGCGCGCGCTGACCTACATGTCGCTCGAGCCGAACAAGCCGATCGGTGACATCCGCATCGACAAGGTGTTCATCGGCTCGTGTACCAACTCCCGCATTGAGGACCTGCGCGAGGCCGCCGCGGTGGTGCGGCGCGTCGGCGGGCGCATCGCCGGCAACGTGAAGCTGGCGCTGGTCGTGCCGGGTTCCGGGCTGGTCAAGGCGCAGGCCGAGCGCGAAGGGCTCGATGCGGTGTTCAAGGCGGCCGGCTTCGAATGGCGGGAGCCGGGCTGCTCGATGTGCCTGGCGATGAACGCCGACCGCCTCGAGCCCGGAGAACGGTGCGCGTCTACCAGCAACCGCAACTTCGAGGGTCGCCAGGGCGCCGGCGGCCGCACGCACCTCGTGAGCCCCGCGATGGCCGCCGCCGCCGCGATGGAAGGGCATTTCGTCGACGTCCGGCGCATTGCCGCCTGAGCTTCCGTCACCGCCTCCACCTGAAACCGACAGCCATGCAGCCTTTCCGTTTGCACCGGGGCGTGGTCGCCCCGATCGACCGTGAGAACGTCGACACCGACGCGATCATCCCCAAGCAGTTTCTCAAGTCGATCAAGCGCAGCGGCTTCGGCGTGAACCTGTTCGACGAATGGCGCTATCTCGACCATGGCGAGCCGGGGCAGGATCCGGCGTCGCGCCGACCCAACCCGGACTTCGTGCTGAACCAGCCGCGCTACCGTGGCGCCTCGGTGCTGCTGGCGCGCCGCAATTTCGGCTGCGGCTCCAGCCGCGAGCACGCGCCCTGGGCCATCGACCAGTACGGGTTCCGCGCGCTGATCGCGCCGAGCTTCGCCGACATCTTCTTCAACAACTGCTTCAAGAACGGCCTGCTGCCCATCGTGCTGCCCGAGGCGCAGGTGGCGCGGCTGTTCGACGAGGTGGCGGCCTTCCCGGGCTACGAGTTGACGATCGACCTGGAGCGCCAGGTGGTCGTCAAGCCCGACGGCGACGAGCTGGCGTTCGACGTCGAGCCGTTCCGTCGGCACTGCCTGCTCGGCGGCCTGGATGACATCGGCCTGACGCTGCGCCACGCGGACAAGATCCGCGCCTACGAGGCCGAGCGCCTGCTGCGCAAGCCCTGGCTGGCGAACACGCTGGCCTCCTGAACCAAGAGGAATTGCAGAGCATGAAGATTGCCGTGTTGCCGGGTGACGGCATCGGTCCCGAGATCGTCGACGAGGCGGTCCGGGTCCTGGAGGTGCTGGACCTGCGCTTCGAGCTGGAAGCTGCGCCGGTGGGCGGCGCTGCCTACGAGGCCGCGGGTCATCCGCTGCCCGAGAGCACGCTGCAGCTCGCCCAAAGCGCGGACGCGATCCTGTTCGGCGCCGTCGGCGACTGGAAGTTCGACAAGCTCGACCGCCCGCTGCGGCCCGAGCAGGCCATCCTCGGGCTGCGCAAGCACCTGGGGCTTTTCGCCAACTTCCGCCCGGCCATCTGCTACCCGCAGCTCACGCACGCGTCGAGCCTGAAGCCCGAGCTGGTGGCGGGCCTGGACATCCTCATCATCCGCGAACTGACCGGCGACATCTACTTCGGCCAGCCGCGCGGCCGGCGCAGTGCACCCGATGGGCACTTCCCTGGGGCCGAGGAGGCGTACGACACGATGCGCTACAGCCGCCCTGAAGTCGAGCGCATCGCCCACGTGGCTTTTCAGGCGGCCCGCAAGCGCGGCGGCAAGCTCACCAGCGTGGACAAGGCCAACGTCCTGGAGACCTTCCAGTTCTGGAAGGACATCGTCACCGAGGTCCACGCTCAGTACCCGGACGTGAAGCTCGATCACCTCTATGTCGACAACGCCGCGATGCAGCTGGTCAAGGCGCCCAAGGCCTTCGACGTGATCGTCACCGGCAACATGTTCGGCGACATCCTCAGTGACGAGGCTGCCATGCTGACCGGCTCGATCGGCATGCTGCCCAGCGCCTCGCTGAACGCAAAGAACCAGGGCCTGTATGAGCCCAGCCACGGCAGCGCGCCCGACATCGCGGGCAAGGGCGTGGCGAATCCGCTCGCTACAATCCTGTCCGCTGCCATGATGCTTCGCTTCTCCCTCAACCAGCCCGAAGCCGCCGCTCGCATCGAGCGCGGCGTGGATGCCGTGCTCGCGGCGGGCCTGCGCACGGCCGACATCTGGTCAGAGGGCACCACCAAGGTGGGCACGCGCGCGATGGGTGATGCGGTCGTGGCCGCCATCACCGGCAAAACCATTACCAAGAGCTAGCAGGCTCCGGTTCGTCTCGCCCCACCTTCCTGGACCCCGGCGACACGAGCCGGGCAAGTGGGGTCCGGACTCTCGAACTGGAAAGGCAATCACATGGCACTCGTAGGATTGGTCGGCTGGCGCGGCATGGTAGGTTCCGTGCTGATGGATCGCATGGTCGCCGAGCACGACTTCGACCTCATCGAGCCGCTGTTCTTCAGCACCAGCAACGCTGGCGGCGCGGCGCCAGCGATGGCGAAGAACGAGACGCGCCTGCAGGATGCGCACGACATCGCGGCGCTCAAGCGCTGCGACATCATCATCACGGCGCAGGGTGGCGACTACACCACCGAGGTCTTCCCCAAGCTGCGCGCCGCAGGCTGGAAGGGCCATTGGGTCGATGCCGCCTCCACACTGCGCATGAAGGACGATGCCGTCATCATCCTCGACCCGGTGAACCTGCGGGTCATCGAGAACGCGCTCGCCCAGGGAGGGCGCAACTGGGTCGGCGGCAACTGCACGGTCAGCTGCATGTTGATGGGCGTGGGTGCGCTGTACAAGGCGGGTCTCGTCGAGTGGATGAGCTCGATGACCTACCAGGCGGCCTCGGGCGGCGGCGCACAGCACATGCGCGAACTGTTGACGCAGTTCGGCACGCTGAACGCCTCGGTCCGTGCGCTGCTCGACGATCCGAAGAGCGCGATCCTCGAGATCGACCGCCAGGTCATCGACACGCAACGTGGCCTGTCGGCCGAAGCGACCCAGCAATTCGGCGTGCCGCTGGGCGGCTCGTTGATCCCGTGGATCGACAAGGACCTCGGCGCAGGCGTCAGCCGCGAGGAATGGAAGGCGGGCGCCGAGACCAACAAGATCCTCGGCATCGGCGAAGGCTTTGGCACGCCGGCGATCCCGGTAGACGGCTTCTGTGTGCGTGTCGGCGCCATGCGCTGCCATAGCCAGGCGTTGACCTTCAAGCTGAAGAAGGACGTGCCGCTGGCCGATGTGGAGGCCCTGATCGCCCAGGACAACGACTGGGTCAAGCTGGTGCCGAACACGCGCGAGGCGACGATCCGCGACCTGACACCGGTGGCCGTGACAGGCACGCTCGGCATTCCGGTCGGGCGCGTTCGCAAGTTGGCGATGGGCCCGGAATACCTGGGCGCGTTCACGATCGGCGACCAGTTGTTGTGGGGTGCGGCCGAGCCGCTGCGGCGTATGCTGCGCATCCTGCTGCAGGCTTGAACGACCGGCAGCGCACCGCCTAGGACCGAGACGTTGCAGAGTGACAACGAAGCCGTCTCGGGTGCGCAGGTCGCCACGGTCACGAAGACGTCACGCGGAGCATGAGCTTGTCACCGTATCTGCTTGATGTTATTGTGATTTCAGTCATTTCAGCTCGGCTTGCCCGGCGTTTCGCCTCGGCACCGGCGGACAACGAGTCGCATCGCGCGACGCTTGGATTTCGTATTTGGGAGGCGCCTTGAAAGAACGAAAGAACCGCGTCGGGCAGGCTCGTGCACCCAGAACACTGAACGCCGTCGCTGTTGCAGCGCTGGCGGTTTGCGCCTGGATGCCGATCGACGCGGCGGCGCTCGGCTTGGGGCGTCTGTCGGTTCAGTCCGCACTCGGGGAGGCGCTCCGGGCCGAGATCGACGTCACCGCGCTCACTCCGGAAGAGGCTTCGAGCCTGAAGGTGAAGGTGGCGTCGCCCGACGCCTACCGTGCGGCCGGGGTCGACTACAACGCAGCGCTGTCGGCGGCGAACGTGACGCTGCAGCGGCGCGCCGATGGCCGACCCTACCTGCGACTGACCGGCGATCGTCCGGTCGGCGAGCCCTTCGTCGACGTCATCCTCGAATTGAACTGGTCGTCGGGGCGCCTGGTGCGCGAGTTCACCATGCTGTTCGACCCGCCGGCCACGCGTGCCGCGGCGCCGGCATCTGCACCCGCGGTCATCTCGCCGCGCCGTCGGCGGCGCCCG
>NZ_AZND01000037.1:0-24279 GCF_000576205.1 Methylibium sp. T29
CGGCGCGCACACCCACGCACCAGGCACGCGGCCAGAACCCGAGTTGTGGCGACGACCTGCAGGTGATGCTGAACGTGGTGCAGGGTCAGGTGCAGGACATCCGCTTCAGCGGGCAGGGTTGCGCGATCTGCATGGCCTCGGCGTCGATGATGACCGAGGCCGTGCGCGGGCACGACGTGGCCGTCGCACAGCAGTTGCACCAGCGCTTTCGCGCGGTTCTCACCGGTGAACTCGAACCCGATGCGGCGCAACTGGGCAAGCTGATCAGCCTGGCCGGCGTGCGGCGCTATCCGGGCCGCATCAAGTGCGCCCTCCTGGGTTGGCATGCACTGATGCATGCGCTGGGTGATACGCCGTGAGACCACAGCGTGAGCCGGTGGTGACCACGCGCGCGGTGCGTGTCGAGTGCATCCCCGACGGGCGGCCGACCGAACTGCCGCCCGGCACGCCGGCGCGGATCACGCAGGCGCTCGGTGGTTCGTTCACGCTGTGGGTCGAGGGGCAGTTGATGCGGCTGCGTGGTGTCGACGCCGACGCCATCGGCAAGCCGACGCCCGCCGCGCCCGCGGCCCCAACGACACCGCACGACATCGGCCTCGACGAGTTGCGCGCCCTCGTGTGGCAGACCCTGAAGACCTGCTACGACCCGGAGATCCCGGTCGACATCGTCGAACTGGGTCTGGTCTACCTCTGCGACGTGCTGCCGATGGACGACGAACGGTTCCGCGTATCGATCAAGATGACCCTGACCGCACCCGGCTGCGGCATGGGCGAAGTCATCGCCGATGAAGTCTGCGACAAGGTGCTGGCCCTGACGCAAGTGGGCGAAGCGACGGTGGACATCGTGTTCGACCCGCCCTGGGACCGCTCGATGATGTCCGAGGCGGCCGCCCTCACCCTCGGCCTGTAGACGGCCGATCCGATCCCTTCGTCACGAATCACCGACCTTCATGTGGCGGCTCCCGGCGCCGCCGCAGCGCCAGCGCACCGAGCAGGAGCGCGAGCAGCACCAGGCCGATGCCCGCATGGCGCTGATCGTCCTGCTGGTAGTTCACGCACAGGCGCGTGGGCGCATCGATGTAGAGCAGCCCCGCCGTCGCAGCCATCCAGCCAGATTGCCGACGAAGAAGAGCAGTACCTCGGCGTCCATTCGGCGCCAGCTGTCCGCAAAAAGCCAGCCGGCGAGCCACCAACTGGCGATCTTGACCCCGGCTGCGGCGGGCCAGAGCATCGTTGCATCCAGGGCGGACGGCAGCATCCACACCAGCGCCACGCCGCTGGTCAGCACCGCCCCGGTCCAGCCGCGCCAGTCCAGCAGGCGCTGAATGCGCAGCCACCGCCGGGCCGGCAGGCGGCGCAGGCACAGCCGGCAGGCCGACCACCCGGCGATGAATAGCGCAGGGAATTCCGCCAGCATGTGCAGCGACATGCGGCTCTCGACAGTGTGGCGCAGCAACGGCCACAGCAACGCCAGCGGCAGCACGGCCAGCACGAGCGGCCCCACACGGTGCGACGGATGGCCGCAGGCGCTCACCTCGACGCCTCCGGCCGGGTGGCCGCCAGTCGCTGGGCGGCTTCAAGCGCCTGCGGCCACTGGTCGAAGGCGAAAAGTCCGCGCAAGCGACCGCGCTCGTCCATCAGGTGGATGTCGCCGTTGTGCACAAAGCCGCCCTCCCCGTCCGGGATCACGACGACACCGAGCGAGCGCAACAAGGCGCTCGCATCCCCGGGTGTGGCCGGTACGGCCAGGGACCAGACCAGCGGATCCGCGCGCAGGTCGGCGGCATGACGCGCCAGCTGCGTCGGGCTGTCATGCTCGACGTCGAACGAGATCGAGACCAGGTGCACGCCGCGCAGCGTCGGGTCTGACCCCTGCCGCAGGATCAGCGCGCGCTGCATCTGCTGGTACTCGCCGCCGAGCGCTCGGCAGACGCTGGGGCAGCGTGTGTAAATGAAGTCGACGAGATAGGCGGCCGGCATGGCGCCGGCATCGCCCCACAAGCGCGGCGTGCTGCCGTCGCTGCGCCGAAGGGCCACCGGCTGAGCGCGCAGTTCGCCCGCCTGCCATTGCAGCTGCCTGCGTCCGTCGAAGGTCCAGACCTCGAAGCCGTGTGTCCAGTGCTGCAGCGCCATGACCAGACCGAACGTCAGGGCCAGGCAAAGCAAGGCAGTGAGGCGGCGCGCCCTTGCCTCGTGTGACCTCCTCGTCAGGTGCACGGCGGCCAGAGGTGCCGTCACTTGAGCGGCGCCAGCTCGACGTCGCCCTTGTACGGTTCGGTGCGCGCCGCCGTGTCCTTGCGCACCGCCGCCACGGCGTCGGCCGTCACCGGCGCCGCGGCGTTGCCCCACTGGCTGCGGATGTGCGTGAGCACGGCGGCCAGTTCGGCGTCCTGCAACTGGGCGCCGAAGGCGGGCATGACACCGTTGTAGGTGCCGCCCTTGACGGTCAGTGGGCCGCTGGCGCCATGCAGCACCAGGGCGATCAGCGTCGTCTCCTTGCCCACCACCCATTCCGAGCCCGCGAGCGGCGGGAACACGCCCGGCAGCCCGGCGCCGCTGGCCTGATGGCAGGCCACACAACGCGACGCGTACGCAGCCGTGCCGTCCACCGTGGTGCCAGCTGCCGCAGGAAGAGCCCCTGCAGTTCGGCGGTCGAGCGGCCGTCACCCAGCGCGGGTGCGTTGATGATGGCCGATCGGGCGATGTAGAGCACGCCGAAGGCCATCAGCAGTGCGGTCAGGACGATGACGAACCATGGCATCGGATTCGAACCTTCCTTCGGCTCGGGATTTTCGCGCTGCTGCTGAGGAAGGATGGGCGAGGTCATGGCTTCACGGCAGGCACGGCGATAGCCGGGTAGCTGCGATCGAGCGACTGGAGATACTTCACGAGATCCATGGCCTGCGGTCGCGCGACGACCACCTGGCCGGCCGGCGCCTGGCCCGGTGGCAGGGACACCACCACATCGCCCTTTTCGGCCCTTTCCCTCGTCTCGAACAGGAACGGATAGCTCGGCATGATGCTTCCCGGCATGTAGGCTCGCGGCTGGTACAGGTGTCCGAGCTGCCACTGCTCGCTGGGCTGGCGCACGCCGATGTTCATCAGGTCCGGGCCGGTGCGCATGGTGCCCAACAGGTGCGGTTGGTCGTAGGCGTAGTCGCCGGCGACGGTCGCCCGTCCCCAGCCGCGCGAGAAATCCGGCGCGAAGGCCTTGGCTCGCGGTTGCTGAGAGTGGCAGTAGACGCAGCCGTTGGCGATGTACACCTCGCGGCCGCGCAGTTCGGCGCTGGTGTAGGCTTGAGGCCGGGAAGGGGCGGCGCGTCGTGCACCTGCAGATACGGCAGCACCACCAGCGCGCTGGTCGACAGCGCCAGCATGACCATCGCGCCCGAGATCAGCTTGACCTCGTTGTTCATGCCGCCGCCTCCTTGTGGAACAGTTGCCGGAACAGTGCCGGCTTGTCGCGCTGCGGGCCGAAACCCAAGGCGAGCGCCATGAAGTGCGCGGCGAAGACGAGGTGGCCCAGCACCATGAAGGCCCCGCCCACACTGCGCCCCTTTAGGTAGGGCAGCGTCACGGCCACCGAGTCCATGAAGGGTCGCGCCGCGTCCAGCATGGCCACCCCCTGCAGCCAGCCGGCGGCGGTCAGGCTCACGAAGTACAAGGCGAAGCCGCCGCTGACGAGCCAGAAATGCGCCGTGATCATCCACGGGTAGGGCCACTCGCGCGCCGTGATGCGCGGCATCACGAAGTACATCGCGCCGAAGAACACGAAGCTGACAAAGCCGTACAGCCCCAGGTGCGCATGAGCCACCGTGTAGTGGGTGAAGTGGGTGACGGCGTTCATGCTGCGCAGCGCCTCGAGCGAGCCCTGCACCGAACTGGCCGTGTACATCAGGCCGCCGACGCCGATGAAGCGCAGCGTCGGCGACCAGCGCAGCGCCGACAGACGGCCCTGCAGCGTCTGGTACTGGTTCACCGTGAACGCGGCGACCGGGATGATCATCATCATGCTCTGCACGATGGACAGCGTGATCATCCACTCCGGCACCGGCCCGCCGATCAGGTGGTGGCCACCGACCTGACCGTAGAAGAAGGCCAGGCCCCAGAAGCCCAGCAGCGACAGGTTGTACGACTGGATCGGCCGCCCGATCACCTTGGGCAGGAAGTAGTACACCGAGGCCAGCGCCAGCGGTGTGTAGAACAGGCCGAGCACGTTGTGGCCGAACCACCAGTTCATCGCCGCCTGCTGCACACCCTGGTGCAGGCCCGGCACTTTCGCGACGACGAACAGCACCGGCAGCCAGAACAGCGCGCAGGCCATGTACCAGACCGAGACGTAGAGGTGCTCAACGCGCCGGTTGACCAGCGTGAATACCAGCGGCAGGCCGATCAATGCACCGCCGACGGCGAACAGGATGCCGATCTGCCAGGGGATCTCGAGCCACTCCAGGCCGTCGTTGATGCCGGCGGCGATGCTGCCCAGCCCGGCGATCAGCGCCGCGTTCCAGAACACCGCCCCGACGAATGCGAAGCGCGCGCCCAGCAGCGGTGTCTTCAGCAGCCGCGGGATCACGAACATCGCGATGCCCAGGCCCGCCATCGGCGCCCAGCCGTACGCCACCGCGTTGAGGTGGATGGTGCGGATGCGACCGAACGTGAGCCAGGCCTGCCGCACCAGCCAGTCGGGTTCGTGCAGCTTGATCGACGCGGTGAGCCCGGCCGCCGAGGCCACCAGCAGCCAGGCGATCGCGCAGCAGAACATGAAGAACACCAGCGGCGCCGTGGACGCGTCGGCGCGCGCGCGCTCGGCCAGTTCGCCGGCGTCGGCGCGGGACGCTTGGCCGGCACCGGCCGTATCGATGGCGCCCTGCAGGCTGCCCTGCGCCGAAGGTGCCGCGGCCGGTTCCTCGATGCGCCCGATTTCGCCGGAAGCGAAGATCACCTCCGCACCCTTGCTGCTGCGATCGAACAAGCCGGTGCGCTGCGACCAGATGAAGACCAACAAAGCGACGAAGGACAGTACGAAGGCCGACAGCAGGATGGCAACGGTGTTCATGGCGTTCAGCGTTCGAGCTCGGCGCGTTTGTCGGTGACCTCGCGCCACGCATCGGCGTCCGGCAAGGCCTTCTTGGTCTTGGTGATCGGCTTCCAGACGCGGGCCAACTCGGCGTTCAGCGATGTGAAGTCCTGCTGATCACCCGGCACGTCCTCCTCGGCGTAGATGGCCGAGACCGGGCATTCGGGCACGCACACCGCGCAGTCGATGCACTCACCGGGGTCGATGACAAGGAAGTTCGGCCCTTCGCGGAAGGCATCGACCGGGCACACGTCGACACAATCGGTGTACTTGCAGCGGATGCAGGCCTCGGTGACGACGAAGGTCATGGACGCGGCACCGTTCGATCAGCCGCAGCAGGCTCCACCGGAGCAGCAGGAGTCGCCGACGTCCGACCTCGGGTTGGCTCCGCATTTGTCGATCCGTACCCGCCAGGACGCAGGGCCGGTTTCGACGTAGTGCCAGTCGTATTGCCCGAACGCCCGGTCCTCGAACTGCACGCGCAGGGGTTGCGGGTCGTGGTCGTTGACCAGCTCCAGCGCATGGCCTGGTTGAAGCGCGTCGAAGCGTGCAAAGACCAGTGCATGGCGATCGCGCGGCGCGATCGTGCGAAGGTCGATCGTGGTGGCCGGTGCGGCGAGTGTGGAAGTCATCCGAGGTTCCTTTGCAGTTCGGTGAGTGGAAGGCGGGCCTGCCGACGGGCGTGCCACGAAGGGCCAGCGAGGTTGGCGTGTCGAGTCGAGTCAGCCGTCCTTCCCGTCGCGGCGCGTCCTGATCAACCACGGGGCGTAGACGACGATGTAGATGGCGAAAGCGGCGCACCAGGCGAGCGCCGCGCAGACCAGAAGTTGCGGTAGCCATTGCGGCATCGCCAGCGGACCCAGCACACGCAGGGCGGCTGCAGCCATCACCAGCATGTAGGCCAGCACCTCAGCTTTCGAGGCCTTGAGTGGCCGACCCGTGTGGCCGCGCGCCGTGCGGGTGATCATGCCGATGATCAGGCCCCCGGTCGCACCGACCGCCAGGGCATGCACGCCGGCCGACGCACCGATACGGCCGATCTGCGCCAGCGCCAGTAGGCCGAATCCGACGGCTATCCAGGCGTAGGCTGCGTGCAGGATCCACAGGATCGGACGGGTGCGCGTCTGCGCCGGTTGCCATTGCCACTGTCGGGCCAGGTGCAGAGCAGCTGCCAGCGCCAGGGCCGCGCCGCTGACCCATCCCCAAGCCGTTGCCGAGGGTGCGAAGACCCAAAGCGCCAGCGCCAACGCGGTGATCGACAGCGTCGCGCGCTCCAAGGCCGGCCGGGCGGCGAGCTTCAGGCCGGGGGTGGCACTCATCGTAAAGGCCGGAATCACACGCCCGGCAATCACGCACTCGATCATCACGATCAGGGCCAAGCCGGCGTGCAGCGCGACCAGGGGTGCGATCGAAATGGTCCCGAGCACCGCCAGGTGGAAGGCGCCGTTGGCCAGCGACAGCAGCACGAGGATGCCTGCCAGCGGCAGATTCCGGCGGTTGTGGGCGAGGACCAGCAGATCGACCAACACGGCGGCCACCAGTGGCAGCAGCACCAGGTCCAGCAATGCGTAGACCGGATAGGGACCGACTACGGCGGCAACGCGCGCAGCAGCCCACAGCAAAGCCAGCGCGCCCAGGAACGCACCACGCGGCGTGGCCAGCCCGGTCCAGGCCTTGCCGGCCGTCAGCAGGAAGCCGACGATGACGGCGATCGCGAAGCCGAACAACATTTCGTGCGCGTGCCACAGCAGGGGCGGCACCGCCAGAGTCGAGGTCACCTGCCCCAGGTAGAGCGCGATCCAAAGTGGCATCGCCAACACGGCAAACAGCGCAGCTCCCAGGTAGAACGGGCGGAACCCCAGACGCAGCAGCGGCCAGCCCGCGGGCGGTGGCGCTTCGGGCACCTCGGGCGGGGCAGTTCGGAGGGACAGGAGGGACATCGTTTGGCAGACAACGTAACGACGGTCAGGTCGTCCTGAGGACTTATAAGAAGTACGCTTGCTGCATCTTAAATCGCATTCATATTTAAAGGCATATACTTGATGCCTCTTTAGGGGCATGCATGCGTCTCGCCGAGTACACCGACTACACCTTGCGAGTGCTGATGTACTGCGCGGCCCGTCCGCAGCAGCTGGTGACCATCAGCGAGCTGGCAGAACGCCACGGGGTGTCCAGGAATCACCTGATGAAGATCGTCACCGATCTCGGTCGCCAGGGTGTGCTGGAGACGACACGCGGCCGCGGCGGCGGGCTTCGCTTGCTGAAGGATCCGGCCAGGATCCGCATCGGCGACGTGGTGCGCGCGTCCGAGACCGACTTCCGCCTGGTCGAGTGCTTCGACCCGGGCACCAACCAGTGCACGCTGACACCGTCCTGCCGCCTGAAAGGCTTGTTCAGAGGCGCGCTGGGGGCCTACTTCAAGGAGCTCGACAGCATGACCCTGGCCGACATCGTCGAGCCTGCGCCGGCCCCAGCCTCGGCACGCGCCACGTCGGTGCGTGGTCGCGCGGGGGGCGCCCCGGTGGCGCCGCCACGCAGCCTTCGCAAGCCCGCCAGCACCGGGAAGCCCGATGCGTGAGCGCAGCGCACCGGCGACGCTTCTCGATCTGCCCGGGCACTCGGCTCCGGCGGTGGGCTTCGAAGTGCCGCTGGAGATGCTGGCGGCATGTCACGGCCGCGTCCAGGCCCAGTGCGCCACGTTGCGGCGTCTCGCGGCGCACCTGGCCGGCCAGGGGGCCGACCGACAGGCGCAGGACGCCGCCGCTGCCGTGATGCGCTACTTCGATACCTCCGCCGTGCATCACCACGCGGACGAGGAGCTGGACCTGTTTCCAGCGCTGATCGAGTCCATGGCCGGGTCCGACGCCGTGTGCGTGCGCGAGTTGACGGCTTCGTTGGCCGCCGAGCACCGAGAACTCGAACGGCGCTGGCGCGCCTTGCGCCGCCGGCTGGAGCAGGTGGCAGGCGGAGACACGGCGACCTTGCCGGACGACGAAGTGCATGACTTCATAGCCCTGTACGAGCGGCACATCGCACGCGAGGAGGCCGAATTGCTGCCGATGGCCGGGCGGCTGCTCTGCGATGCCGAATTGGACCGCATCGGTCAGTCGATGCGCGGTCGCCGGGGCGCCTTCGAACCCGCCGGGCTCCCCAACTCCTTCCCTGCCTGACGCCTTGCGTCGGGCCCCTTCACTGACCCGTCAAGGAGTCGTCATGTCACAAGCTCATCTGCACTTGTCCCCCGACGCCATCTATCCATTCGACGCCCGCGGCGTGGCCAAGCGTTTCCGGCACGCCGCCATCTTCGGCGCACTGGACATCCTGCAGGCAGGAGAGACCATGCGCTTCGCCAACGACCACGACCCGCTGCCGCTGCTGTCGCAGATGGCGCAGCGTTATGGCGATCGCATCAGCGTGGAATACCGCCAGCGTGAGCCTGGCGCGATCGCGATCGACTTCAGCGTGCGCTGAGCGGGCGCAGCGAAATGGTGCGGCTACGCGGGCAACGTCATATCGCGCGCCGCACCATCATCTCCTTGATCTTGCCGATGGCCAGGGCCGGGTTCAGGCCCTTAGGGCAGACGTCGGTGCAGTTGAGAATCGTGCGGCAGCGAAACAGCCGGTACGGGTCCTGCAGGTTGTCGAGGCGCTCGCCGCTGGCCTGGTCCCGGCTGTCGACCAGGAAGCGATAGGCCTGCAGCAGGCCGGCCGGGCCGACGTACTTGTCCGGGTTCCACCAGTAGCTCGGGCAGGCGCTGGAGCAGCAGGCGCACAGGATGCACTCGTACAAGCCGTTGAGCTCATCGCGTGCCTCGGGTGACTGCAAGCGCTCCTTTTCGGGCGGCGGATCCTCGTTGACGAGCCAAGGCCGGATGGAGTGGTACTGCTTGAAGAAGCCGGTCATGTCGACGAAGAGGTCGCGGATCACGGGCAGGCCCGGCAGCGGCTTCAGGACCACGGTGTTCGGCAGTGAACGGAGGTTCGTCACGCACGCCAGCCCGTTCTTTCCGTTGATATTCATCGCGTCTGAGCCGCAGACACCTTCACGGCACGAGCGCCGGAAGCTCAGGGTCGGATCGATGGCCTTCAGCTTGATCAGCACATCGAGCAGCATGCGGTCGCCCTGTTCGATCTCGAGATCGTAGGTCTGCATGCGGGGCGACACGTCCTGGTCCGGGTCGTAGCGGTAGATCTGGAAACGATGCATCGCCAACCTCCGCAAAGACGGCCGCTGGCCATCGGGTGAGCCCACTCTAGCGCTGCGGGCCAGCATCGATCGGGCCGATTCCTTGATGATTCCTAAGGAACTCGAAGGTGGATCGAACCCACGGGGCACGGATCCGTCTGACGCAACAGGTGGGCAGGGATGCCCTTTCAACCCCAAGGAGAGCAAGATGGCCCTGTTCGTTCGGAAACTGTTCATCGGGACCGCTGCGGCGGTGGCGCTGATCGCTTCGTCTGTCGGTCCGACACTGGCGCAAACCACGGCCCACAGCCACGACGCGGCCACCCCGCACAAGCTCACTCTGAACCAGGGCCGCAAGTGGGCCACCGACGAGCCGCTGCGCGTCGGCATGGGCCGCATCCGCGGCCTGGTCGAGCCGCAACTGGGCGCCGCCCACGCCGGCAAGCTCACGCCCGGGCAATACCGCGAGGTGGCCACGCAGGTCGAGACCGAGGTCGGCGGCATCGTCGCCAACTGCAGGCTCGAACCGAAGGCCGACGCGATGCTGCACCTGGTGATCGCCGACATCGGCACGGGCACCGACACGATGGCGGGCAAGGATGCCAAGACACGCCCGGCGCTCGGCCTGGTGAAGGTGGCGCAGGCCGTCAACCAGTACGGCAGCCACTTCGACCACCCCGGCTTCAAGCCGATCCGCAACGTTCATTGAAACCCCAAGGAGCGATCATGAAATTCACGATTCCCCTAACGCTGCAACGCGAACACGACGCCCTGCACGAGCGGCTGCGCCAGGCCACCCAGGCCGGCGGCGAGGTCGGCGAGGCGGCCAAGACGCTGGCACGGCTGATGCACCCGCACTTCGTCAAGGAAGACCAGATCGCGCTGCCGCCGCTGGGCCTGCTCGCCGCGCTGGCCCGCGGAGAGTGGAACGCCGAGATGGCCGAGGTGCTGACACTCACCGAGCAACTCGAGGCCGAGCTGCCGCAGATGCTGGCCGAGCACCAGAACATCGTCGCGGCCTTGAACAAACTGCGCGAGGCCGCCGCCCGCGCTGGCCGCGGCGAGATCGTCGACTTTGTCGAGGCCCTGGTCGAGCATGCGCGCACCGAGGAAGAGGTGATGTACCCGGCCGCGGTGCTGGTCGGCCATGTGGTTCGGCAACGGCTGGTCCGGCGCGCGTCCACGGCCGCGGCCTGAGAATGGCGGGCATGAAGACACCCGCCTTCTTCGATGCGGTGCCGACGATCACAGTCGCCGACCCGCTGGCCGAGGCGCTCGGCGCGGCAGACGGCGGGGCGATCGAATACCGCTATGTCGACGCGGTCAAGCTCGCCGGCCACTCGTGCCCGACGGTGGCCGGGGCCTGGCTGATGACACGCACGGCGCTGGCCTACCTGTACCCCGGCGAGGCGCCGCGGCGCGGCGAGATCCGCGTCGAACTGCGCCAGGCCGTCGACGAAGGCGTGGCCGGCGTCATCGCCGGCGTGGCGGGCCTGGTCACCGGTGCGGCCAACGAGGGCGGCTTCAAGGGGCTGGCAGGCCGCTTCGCTCGCCAGGGCCTGCTGCGCTTCGGGGTGGCCGCGGCGGGTGAGATCCGCTTCACGCGGGTGGACACTGGTCGGTCGGTCGAAGTAGCGCACCGGCCGCAGGCGGTGCCCCGGCCGGTCGGGCTGGCGGACCTGATGCGGGACGCTTTGGCGCCGCAGGCCGATTCCGTCAGGCGTCAGGCCTTTGCCGATGCCTGGCAAGCTTGGGTACAGACGATCTTGCTCGATCATGCGGACGATCCGGCGCTGATCGCAGTGATCACCTGAAGACGATGGGCCGCAGGGAAATCCCCACGGCGGACCTGCTCGCAAGGCTGCCGCTGTTCAAGGATCTGGACGGCGCGGCGCTGGCCCGGCTGGCCTCGGAATCGGTGCGTCACCGCTTCGAGCGCGGCGACGTGCTGTTCCGCAAGGGTGAACCTGCAACGGGCATCTACGTGGTCGTCTACGGTGACATCAAGCTGGTCTCGACCACACCGGTGCGTGGCCGTCGCCTGACCGGCACGGTCGGGCCTGGGCAGAGTTTTGGCGAGCCGGTGATGTTCCTCGAGCGGCCGACCCTGGTCGAGGCCCAGGCCGCAAGCGACGCCCTGGTGCTGCTCGTGCCCAAGGCATCTGTCTTCGCGGAACTCGATCGCAACCCGAAATTCGCCCGACAGATGATTGCCGGCCTGAGCCGGCGCGTCGAGGCTTTGGTGCACGAGTTGGACCGGCAGGCCATCGGCAGCGGCACTGCGCGCTTAGCCGCCTACCTGCTGCGCCGCGCCGATGGCCAACCCAGCCTGTCGTGGACTCTGCCTGCCGGCAAGGCCGAGGTCGCCACCCAGTTGAACTTGAGCCCCGAACACTTCTCGCGCATCCTGCACGAACTGGCCGAGGCGGGCGTGCTGCAGGTCCAGGGCCGGCGGATCGTGGTGCCCGACACCCATCGGCTCCAGCAAGCGACGACCCCGCGCTGACCTGTGCATGTTCTGAGGCCCTGTAGGCGCTTGTCCGCCGCCGTCCAGATCATAAGATGTACACTCTATGCCTCTTTGAACCGCCTGCCGCGCGCGTTCATTGGCCCGCTTGGAGACCTGCCATGAGTACCCCTGTTCCAGCCCCCACACCGGCCTCGCGCGACGAGGTGCTTGTAGCGTTGAACGAACTGCTGGAGGCCGAGCGTGCAGGCGCGCGGGTGGCCATGGAGACGGCGCGCGACATGCCGCCGTGCGCCTTGACCACGCTCGTGCAGGATGTTCACACGGATGAAGTCCGTTGGTGCAGCATGCTGATGCGCACCATCAAGGCGCTGGAGGGCAATGCGTCCAGCGCGACGGGAGCGTTCTGGGGCAAGGCCATGGCGATCCCTGATCTGGAGCAGCGCCTGGACTTCCTCAACCGCGGCCAGACATGGGTGGTGCGCCGCCTGGAGACGCTGATTCCGCGTATCGAGGACGCACAGGTCCGGGCCGATCTTTCGATCATGCTGGAGGCGCACCGCGGCAACATCGAGCGCATCGACGCACGGCACGCCTGAATGCACGCCGTGGTCAAGAAGTTTCCGATCCACCCCAAGCACCCAGGGCGCATCTGCTGGGGCTGCGACAAGTATTGCGCTGTGGACTCAATGATGTGTGGCAACGGGAGCGTGGCGACGCCGCATCCGTCCGAACTGTTCGGTGAAGACTGGATGTCATGGGGGCTCGACGCCCCCAAGCTCGATCCTCCGGCGTCGCAACAAGCACCTGAGTGAAACGGCCACCCCCAGATTCATGGACCACGATTCAGAGACGGGCGCGCTGGCGCGCGAGGCCATCATGCGGTGGCGCAAATCGGAGCGCCTGCGCCTCATTGACGAGCGGTTGAAACTCTCTCCCGGGCAAAGGCGCCTTCACGCAGCGGCGATCGCGCGCCACTTGTCCATCGCTCTGGGTGACGTCCATGGTCGGACAGTCGGCGTCTACTGGCCGTTTCGCGGTGAACCGAGTCTTCGTCCGTGGATGGAACAGCTTCATGCGCGCGGCGCGCGGTGCGCGCTGCCCATCGTTGTCGAACGACATGCGCCGCTCGTGTTTCGCTCTTGGTGGCCGGGCGCCGCGATGGCCCGCGGGATCTGGAACATTCCGGTGCCCGCCGACGGCATCGCCGTTCGGCCGGACATCGTGGTGTCGCCGGTCGTGGGATTCGATGCGACCTGCTATCGGCTCGGCTACGGAGGCGGCTTCTATGACAGAACACTCGCGGCCATGGCACGCAAGCCGCTGGTGATCGGCGTCGGGTTCGCCATCTCGTCAGTCGCCACCATTCATCCGCTGCCGCATGACATCCCGATGGATCTCATCATCACCGAAAACGGGTGTACGCCCCGACCGTACCGCAGCGCTTGAATCCAGACATCGCCGCCCACCCATGAAACTGAACATCCTCTCGGACCTGCACCTGGGCTTCGGCGCAATGGACTGGCCTGTCAACGATGCCGACGTGGTCGTGCTGGCCGGCGACGTCGCGCGCCCGCGCGAAGCGGTCGCCTGGGCGCTGAAGTTCGACAAGCCCGTGCTCTATGTGCCCGGCAACCACGAGTTCTACGGTAGCAGCATCGACGGCGCGCTCGATGAACTCCAGCGCCTGTGCATGGGTACCCAGGTCCAGGTGCTGGACCAGCGGGAGGTGGTCCTGGGTGGCGTGCGCTTCCTGGGCGCCACCTTGTGGACCGACTTCGAGCTGTTCGACAACCCGCAACAACGCGCCACCGCGAAGTCCGAGGCCCGGCGACTGATGCGGGACTTCAGCCGCATTCGAACCCGCGAGTCGTCGGCCGAGATCTTCACGCCGGATGACTCGGTGGATCTCTTCAGATGCCACTCGGCCTGGCTGGCGAGTCGCCTGGCGGAGGCCCATGCCGGGCCCACGGTGGTGATCACGCACCACGCCCCGTCGCGTCACAGCATCCACCCGCGCTTCGCCGATTCGCCGCTGAACGCCTGCTTCGTGTCCGATGCCGCGCACCTGCTGGACGCAGACCGGGTGTCGCTGTGGATTCACGGGCATACGCACGACAGTTTCGACCACCGCGTCAACGGCACACGCGTCGTCTGCAACCCGCGTGGCTATGCCCGTAGCGGCGTCAACGAGAACCCCGCCTTCGATCCCCACTTCGCTGTCGAGGTGAACGCGCAAAGCGGCCCGCTCAGTGCCTTTCCCGGGCGGCGGGAATGAAATGACCCGAGCGCGCATCTAAGGGGGCGTGAATCCCTTCTCATGGAGGACTGCATGCACGGCACAGCCCTGGCAACGCCCACGACCCCGATCGACAGCATGGCCGACAGCGACCTGGCAGCACGCGCTGCCAGCGGCGACAATGCCGCGTTCGAACGCATCATGCGTCGGCACAACCGCCTGCTGTTCCGCACGTCGCGCAGCATCCTCAAGAGCGACGCCGAAGCCGAAGACGCGTTGCAGGAAGCCTATCTGCGCGCCTGGCGCTCTCTCGGCAGCTTCAGGTCCGAAGCGCGTCTGTCGACCTGGCTGGTGCGCATTGTCATCAACGAAGCACTGGGTCGCTGCGCCGCCGGGGCGCCCAGGTTCTGGCCCTGGACGCCACGATCGACCTCGGGGACGTCTCGATGGAGGACGTGATGGAAGGCAACCCCGACGAGCGGCCCGACCGCGCCGCGATGCGCACGGAACTGCGCACCCTGATGGAAGCGTGCATCGATGCCCTGCCGGAGGCGTTTCGCACGGTCTTCATGCTGAGGGCCGTCGAGGAAATGAGCGTCGAGGAGGTCTCGGTGGCACTGGGTCTGCCAGAGGCCACCGTTCGCACGCGGTTCTTTCGCGCCCGCGGGCTGCTTCGCGAGGGTTTGGCGCGCGACATCGACCATGCCATGGCGGACGCCTTCTCGTTCGACGGGGCCCGCTGCGACCGCATCGTCGCGGGTGTGATGGCCAGGCTGGCCAGCCACGACGGCGCAGTCGGCCCCTGACTCCGGCAGGGATCGGACCGACACAGGCTGCGCGCCCGCCCTCGTCCACCCCGATGACTTTGTGGGCTGGGGGTACCGACCGGGATGAACACACTGCTCAGGGCCATCGGCGATCGGCTCGCGGCCTACCTTCTCGCACCCCGGCCGCACGGTGCCATGGTGGCGACCGTGGCACCGGGCTTGCTCGAGGCCACGCTGCGCCCCGGCGACGTGCTGCTGGTCGAGGGCGAGTCTCGCATCAGCATGGCCATCAAGATCCTGACGCAATCGAACTGGTCGCACGCGGCACTGTTCGTCGGCAGCGGATGGCCGGGAGGCACCGCAAAGCTCGAGCCGCTCACCTTGATCGAAGCCGATCTCCGCGCTGGCGTGCGGGCCGTGCCGCTCAGCGCCTACGCTCACATGCATACCCGAATCTGCCGGCCGGTCGGGCTCGCGGCGCAGGAGGTGGAGCAACTCGTGGGCTACGTCATCAGCAGGCTCGGCCAGCAGTACGACCTCAGGAACCTTGTCGATCTGGCGCGCTACCTGCTGCCGGCGCCGCCGGTGCCCTTGCACTGGCGGCGCCGCATGATCGCCTTCGGAAGTGGCGATCCGTCGCGCGCGATCTGCTCGACGCTGATCGCCCAGGCCTTCCAAGCCGTGCACTACCCCATCCTTCCTGAGGTCACCTGCCAGGACGCCCTCGACGGGGCAGGCGGGCATTGCCGGCGCGAGTTGCTGCACATCCGTCACCACAGCCTGTACGCACCCAGGGACTTCGACATGTCGCCCTACTTCGAGGTCGTCAAGCCGACCCTGCGGCCGGGATTCGATCCGCACGGTCTCGCGTGGGAGGACGATGCACGCAGCGAGCCGGAACGCCGGTGAAGCGCCGGCCATCGAATGGGCTCATAACGCTTTCAGGAGCCATGATGTCCTTCTTCCAGATGTCTTCCCCGCTCGTCGCCCGCCGCCTGTTCCTCGGCCGCACCGGACTGACGCTGTCCGGTGCGGCCGTGGCGCTGCTCGCCGGCAACGAGGCCCTCGCCGCCCAGGCCGGCGGCGCCGCAGCCCAGGATGTGCAGATCCTCAACACCGCCCTCGGTGCCGAGCTCGAGGCGATCGCCGCCTATCAGCTGGGCGCCGAGAGCAAGCTGCTGCAGCCCGGCGTGCTGGACCTCGCACTGAGCTTCCAGGGCCATCACAAGGAGCATGCTGATCTGCTCGCCAAGACGGTGGTCAAGCTGGGCGGCAAGGCCGTGCAGGCCAAGGCCAGGTACAACTTCCCGGTCGAGCAGCTCAAGTCGCAGGGCGACGTGCTGAAGTTCGCCGCCAGCCTCGAGCAGGGGGCCGTGAGCGCCTACCTGGCGCCGTGCCGCTCTTCCGCAACCGCGACCTTGCCAAGGCCGCCGCCAGCATCCTGGGGGACGAGGCGATGCACTGGGCCATCCTGCGCCAGGCCCTGGGCGAAGCGCCGGTGCCGGTGGCCTTCATGTCATGAGCCGCTGGGCGCTGCTGATCGCTGCGGCGATGGGGTATGCCGCGCTCGGCGCCGCACCGCCCGCCGCGGCCGCGCCCGATGCGATGCGCGGCGAGGCAATCTACGCACGCTGCCAGGCCTGCCATGCGCTCTCCTTCGATCGCGTCGGGCCGCGACATTGCGGCCTGCTCGGCCGCCCTGCCGGCAGCGTGCCGGACTACGGCTACTCGGCAGCCCTGAAGCGGTCCGCGATCGTCTGGGACGAGAAGTCGCTCGACCGATTCCTGGCAGCGCCGATGAAGGCGGTACCCGGCACGTCGATGACCTACGCCGGCATCCCTGACCGCCAGGAACGCGCTGACCTGATCGCCTACCTGCGACAGGTCGACCAGACACCGGCCTGCCGCGACAGCGCACCCTCCGCGCGGTGAAGCCAACCATGGCGCAGCCTCCTTCGAGGAACGCAGCCCTGCAGCGGCTGCTGCGAGAAGTGCGGGCCTGCACGATCTGCACGGCCCACCTGCCCCTGCCGCCGCGGCCCGTGCTGCTGGCCGGTGCAACAGCGCGCATCCTGATCGCAGGGCAGGCACCCGGGCGCAAGGTGGCGGCCAGCGGTGTGCCGTTCGACGACGCGAGCGGCGACCGGCTGCGCGCCTGGATGGGCATCGACAAGGCGACGTTCCACGACCCGGGCTTCATCGCCATCCTGCCGATGGGCTTCTGCTATCCCGGTGCCGGCATCAGCGGCGACCTGCCGCCGCGGCCCGAATGCGCCGCGACGTGGCGGGCGCGATTGCTCGAGCAGCTGCCCTCGATCGAACTGACGCTGGTGATCGGCACGTACGCGCAAGCCTGGCACCTGAAGCCGGCCGGCGGCGGCGCGAACCTGACCGCGACCGTGGGGGCCTGGCGCGAGCACGGGGCGCGAGTGCTGCCGCTGCCGCACCCGAGCCCGCGCAACAACGGATGGCTCCAGCGAAATCCCTGGTTCGAAGCGGACGTGCTGCCCGAGCTGAAGGAACGCGTGCGCGCGCTGCGGGGCCGGTAACCGGAAGATCAGTTTGTCACGTGCAGCCACCTGGCGGCATCCAAGGACCAGGCACCCCGACACATGCCGTCGTGTCGATGGCGGGAGTGCCCAACTCCACAGGCCAAGGACCACGCCATGAACACATCACAGCCCTTCACGACCCACGGACACCGCGCCCACCGAACGGCGCCATCGCTGCGTTGCTCGGCGCTGCGGGCCATGCCCTTGCTGGGCATGTGCACCGCCGCCGTCATCCTGGCGACCGCGTGCGGCGGATCCTCCGATGACGGGGCAGCCGACGCGGCCGCGCTGGTCGAGCAGGGCCGCCAGACCTTCCGCTACGAGACCTTCGGCGACGAAGCCAAATGGACCGATGCGCTGCGCATGCACGAGGTGATCAGCGCCGCCGTCGACCCGGTGACCGCGCTGTCGGTCGGACTCAAGGTGGATGCCCAGGCGCTGCCCGCCGCCGTGGTGGACGGCATCCGCAATGGCTCGATCGACCTGACGCAGCCGGCCACCACGATCGCGCTGCTCAAGCTCGATGCGGTGGTCGGCCTCAAGGCCAGCGTCGAGACGGTGAACGGCCAGGACGTGCTCAAGCGCGTCGGCATCACCTGCGCGCTGTGCCACTCGACCGTGGACGACTCCTTCGCGCCCGGCATCGGCAAGCGCCAGGACGGCTGGCCCAACCGCGACCTGAACCCGGGCGCCATCATCGCGTTGTCGCCGACGCTCGACGCGACGACCCGGCAGATGTTCAATGCCTGGGGCAAGGGCAGGTTCGATCCGCGACAGAACATCGACGGGCTGAGCAAGCCGGTCGTGATCCCGCCGGCCTACGGGTTGGCGGGACTGCACAGCGTGACCTTCACCGGCGACGGCAACGAGCTGGCCTACTGGAACCGCTACGTGGCGGTGGCCGAGATGGGCGGGCTGGGCTCGGTGGTGGAGCCACGCCTGAACCTGAACCTCACCAACGGCACCGAGGACCGCGTGTCGAGCAAGCTGCCGGCCTTGCAGGCGTACCAGCTGTCGCTGGGGGCCCCGGCGGCGCCGGCCGGCAGTTTCGATGTTGCGGCCGCCGCTCGCGGCAAGCTGGTGTTCGAGGGCGTCGGCACCTGCGCGACCTGCCACAGTGGCCCGCTCTTCACGGATGCCAACACGCGGCTGCACCCCGCGAGCGATTCGATGGCCGAACCGGAAGCGCCGAGCTACGCATCGCGTTCCGCCACGAAGCAGTACCGCACCTCGCCTCTCAAGGGCCTGTGGCAGCACGCGCCGTATTTCCACGATGGCTCGGCGGCCACCTTGAGCGACGTGGTTCGCACCTACGACCGCAAGCGGGGCCTGGGGCTCACAGAGCAGCAGGTGGGCGACCTGAGCGAGTACCTGAAGTCCCTGTGATAGCACTCGCGGCAAGTGGCGCGGAGGGGCGCCTGGCAGGTCATGCATAGTCGGCGCACCGAGCACATGCGGTGAGGGTCGTGCACCGCTACTTGCCAAGCAATACGCCTACATCCCAGTGCGACATCATCTTGAGGAATTGCTCGGACCAGGCAACGCCGATAGACTTGTGAGATGGGTTCCATTGCGTCCACGTCCGCGTTCGGCGGTGCATTCTGCGAGGCGGCATGTTTTGCTGCTGAGTCGCTGTGCACGCCGCAGTTGCGTGCCGGGATGGGGACTCACACCCGTCAGCCGGCCGCACATCCTTAGGCCCGGCGATCACCACCACACCATTTGCGCAAACTTCAGATCGCCGGGCTCCTAGCCCGCGCGTAGATGCGTGTCTCCGATCCGGAGGCACTCAGCTTGACACTGAAGGAATGCCCCGTGGAAGTGATCACCCTCGAGCGCACGCTCACTGAACTGGACCATGTCCGCCTCCTGAACCTGCTCCGCCGCGATGCACGCGGTGACGGGTCACCCCAGCAAGTCCGTGCCATCGAAGACGTCCTGGAAGCCTCTGCGCTCGTTCCATCGCGCGAGGTGGCACCCGACGTCGTGACGATGTATTCGCAGGTCCTGCTGCAGGACTCCCAGACCGGCCAGCGAAACACGCTGACCCTGTGTTACCCCGCGGACGCCGAGCCGGCGGTTGGATTCGTGTCGGTGCTGTCCCCGGTCGGCAGTGCCCTGCTCGGCCTGCGGGTCGGCAGCATTGCTCGCTGGTCTACCCCTGCCGGCGACGAAAAGGCGGCCGAGATTCTGGCCATCCTCTTCCAGCCCGAGTCGAGCGGCGACTACGCGATGTAGCCGTCGCGTGCAGCCTTCGGACTGCACATCACGATCGTGGCGACGACGGGCCTGAATGCCACCTCTGGGGCGATGCACATCGCTCCGTAGGCACACGCTCGTCTGCCGCCTGTCGGAACACGACTGTTCTCGAGGAGACACAGATGACGTCACTCACATCCATTCTGGCGGCAACCGATTTTTCGGTTGACGGTAACAACGCGGTGCGCCGCGCAGCGTTGTTGGCGCATGAGCACGGAGCCCACCTTCGCATCCTTCACGTTCTGAATGCTGCAGGCTGCAAACCGCTGCGCGACTGGTTCTCACCGACGTTGGACCTGGATCTCAAGGCCTCACAGGCGCGCGACGCACTGCGCCGCCTGGCCGTCGAGGTATCGGGTGCCTACGACTTGACTGCCAGCGTCGAGGTCATCGTCGGCGACCCGTTCGAGACCCTGATGCAGGCGTCGGAGCATGTCGACCTGGTGGTGCTCGGACAGCGCGGCCACGGCCGCTTCAAGGGATTGCTCGCCGGCAGAACCGTGGATCGCATGATCCGAACCTGCCGGCGTCCCGTCCTCGTCGTCAAGACCGCGGTGCAAGGGACCTATCGGCGAGTCCTGGTACCGATCGACTTCACGGCGTCGTCGGATGCGGCGATTCGCGTCGCTGACCGGATGCGCCGCGCGGAAGGCATGCATGTGTTCCACGCCATCAACTCCAAGCGCGAGGCTGTGATGCGCGGTGTGCCCGGGCACGTCATCAGGGAAACGCACCTGATGGAAGAAGGAGCGACCAATGCTCGCATGCGTCGCCAGGTCGCCAGACTCGGCCTGGACAGCACGCCCATGAACTATGCGCTGGCGTACGGGTCACCGGCGCGCGCGACCCTGCGTCACGCCCACAGGCTCGGCGCCGACCTCATCGTCGCCGGGAAACAGGGTCGTTCAACCTTGGGCAACTTCCTTCTCGCAGCGTCAGCAGCCGCGTCCTGTCCGAGGCGACTTGCGACATGTTGATCGCGCCGCGGCGCCGGGACAGTTCTCCGCCACAGGCTGCGAAAACGGTCGCGCCTCGACCGAACTCGGAGCACTACATCGACAACGCAGCCCTCGCTCAGAGCGCGGCAGCGCATGCCGGGGCATTGACTCAGGGCCATTGGATCCACAACAAGGCGCGATTCGTGTCGCGGAGATCGTCATGAGCCTGATGCAAATGCCGTGGATTGCCCTGTTGGACATGCAGCCGCAGTGGAGTCACCAGATCGCGTGGTTCGTCTACGGATGGGTCGAGCGCGAACAGCTCCTGAACGTGACCGCCTGTGCGCAGTGGTGAGGGCAAGACGACGGCTCTGCGCGGTGGGCAGTTCGCCGAGTTGCAGGAGTACCTGCAGACGGTGAACAGCGCCATCGTCGACGTTGGCGCCAGCAACGTCGATCAGCTGCTGTTGCTGATGCAGAGCTACCGCGGCAGCCACGAGGACTTCGACTGCTTCGTCGTACCGACGGTGCCGCCCCTGAAGCAGCAGCAGGACACCATCGCGACGTTGATCGATCTGTCGCGCCTGGGCGTCCCGCCGTCGCGACTGAAGATCCTGTTCAACATGACAGAGCCTGGCCGGTCCGTCGAGCAGACCTTCTACCTCTTGCTGGCCTACCTCGCCCAGCACCCGATCGCCGTTCCCGATGCGGCATGCAGCCTGGGCGCGAACGAGATCTACGGTCGGATCCGGGGGATCAAGTCGGACCTTGGATCCCTGGCGCGCGACACCACGGACTACAAGTCGCTGATTGCCAAGGCCAAGGACGCCACCGAGAAGCTGGCCCTGGCCCAGAAGCTCGCGACGCGCCGACTCGCCACCGGCGTGGTGCTGGAGCTCGATGCCTGCTTCGCAGCACTGGACCTCCACGCGCTTTCGGCGGGTGCTTCGCCAACCGAGACGAGCGCGGAAGCGTGAATGACCTGACCACCGCGCGCGAGGCGCTCGTGGCCGAAGCGCTTGGCGAGATCGCCCAGGTGGCGGAAAGGCTGGAGACCGTCGTTCCAGCCGTGGACGCGAGCCGGGAAGCGCTCATGCAGGCCAGCGCGACCCTCTCGGATCAACTGACGTCATTGGAGGCACGGATGACGGCCATTGCCGAAAACGCCAAGGGCGTGGCGATCCGGCACATTGCGCAGCGCACCGACGAGTTGGCGCGAAGCGCGGGTGAGGCGCAGGTGCGAGCAATGCAGAGCGCCGCGACGACCTTGTTCCGAGAGGAGTTGCAGCCTGTCCTGCAGCGCCTCGCCGGTTCACTTCAGGAACAGCGGCGCCTCGCGCGCTTCGAGAGCTGGCTGACTCACGTCGCCGCGGCGCTCTTGGCATCGGCGCTGAGTTGGGCGATAGCGGCCTGGATGTGGGCGCGTTGAAGCATTGCTGGAGTTCAACGCGCGCAGATGCAGGCGCGCGCGGCGCGCTCAGTGATAGTCGTCCTCGAGCTGATGACGCACGGCCAGGACCGTCACCGTCGCCGCATCCTCGATCTCGAAGAGCGCCACGTAGCCGCTGCTTCCAAAGGGGATGAGCAGTTCGCGCAGGAAAGGGTCGTCGTCGGCCTTGCGATAGATGAAAGGCGAGCGCTTCAGGCTCTCGACCGCGTCGGTGATCGCACCCAGTGCCCGCTCGGCGAGATCGAGGTCCTCGACCGTCGTGGCGCGATCGAGCAGGTACTCGTAGAGCCGCGTCAGGTCATCCCGGGCCGACGCGCTGTACCGGACGGCAAAGCTCACGCACGGGCCTTCTTCTGCAGCCTCGTTCGGGCCTGGGCCAGCTTCTTGGCCAGCTCGGCGTGAACCACGTCGGCGTCGATGTACACACCCGTGCGCTTGGCCTCCTCGCGCGAGGCCAGGCCACGCGCGATGAACTCGGCACGGACGCGGCGTCGCTGGATCGTCTCCCGCACCGATGCTCGATGAAGCCCGACAGCGTCTCGCCTTCCTGGAGGACGCTCTCGGCGGCTTCGCGCAGTTCGGGCTCGACGCGCAGCGACGGCAGTGTGGCGGATTTCATGGTGGGCAGTCAGCGCGTTGCAGTTGCGATGCATTCTACGCGGACCGTCCGTCCACCGCCAGATGCGGGCAGCAGCGTCGACGCAGCGCAGGCAGCAGGCTGCCTGGCGCGCACCCCTCGATGGGTGCCGCCGGGCCACGCGAGCCGGCCGACACGCAGTGGAGGCCGGCGAGCGGCCGTACGGCTCGTCTCGCGGCGCAGCACGCGTGGCGGTCGATGCTGGGGCGATCTTCCGCCTCGCAATCAAGATCGTTCCGGCCAGCGAAGGCCCCAGCTCTCGATGACGGCTCGCACGCGGGCGTCACCGTCGGGGATGAGCGTGTGCAGGTCGGCTCGGCCCCAGCGCAGCGCGTCGAGGCAGCACAGCATGTCGTCGCTGATGGCGATGTCGACGGCGCGCAGCTCGAACAGGTCGAACGGAAAGGCCCGGCCGTTGTACGTCGCGGCCAGGAAGCGCGCGACGCGCGGGATCTGGCCGGAGTCTCGCTCCTCGGCCAGCTCGAGCAGTCGCGCGAACGCCTGAGCTCCTGCCTGGGTCGCCTTGCGCGACCGGGTGTCGAATTCCGTGAGCGCGGCTTCAATCGCATCGGGACTCATCGGCGCCTCCTCGGATGGAGTGGGAAGACCAGCCCGATGGTCGGGCCGGTGCAGCACTGCGAGCGCGCCAGATTCGGGGCGGAATCTGGCGGGCTCGGGCGGCCGGGTCAGCCCTTCAGCTTGCGCATCTCCTCGGCCAGCATCCACAGCGCACGGTTCAGGCTCACGCCGCGGTCGATGCTGCCCACGGGGCGGGTCTGCAGCCGGCGCCCCTGCGCGCTGCGGCCGGGCTGCCCGCCGCGGATCACGTTCTCCTGCACGCGTTGGAACGTCGTCCAGAGGCTGTGTCCGATGTCCTCGGGCCGGCGCGCCTCGATGAGCTGCTCGGCCGTCACCGGCGCAGGCGCGTGGCCGCCGCCCTCCTCCACCGTGTGCTCGCCGAAGCGCAGTGCCAGGGCGGCCGTCGCGAAGGCGATCTCCTCGGGCGGCTGGAGCTGCAGCGCCTTCATCGCCTCGGTGTGCTCGTTCACGGCCTCGAACTCGTCGAGCACGCGGAACGCGCCTTCGATCACCTCGCCCTGGATGTTGCCCTTGTGCGGGATGCGGATGTCGTCCACCACCTCGCCCACCACCAGGCCGTTGCAGCAGACGAAGCGGAACATGCCGGCCAGCATCTGGTAAGAACTGGCGCCGTCGTGGCTGTTGATCAGGATGATCTCGTTCGCCTCGGGCCGGGTCTGCACCTGTCCGGCGTGGCGCATGCGGATCATGTGCTTGGTGAACTCCGCCTTGCCCTCGACGCGGCTGGCACCCTGGGCGACCATGAAGGGCTCGAAGCCCTCCTTGCGCAGGCCGCGCAGGACATCGATGGTGGGGATGTAGGTGTAGCGCTCGGAGCGGCTCGCGTGCTTGCCCTCGGCGAAGATGGACGGCGCCGCGGCGCGCATCTGGTCTTCGCTCAGGGGCTGGTCACCGCGCATCACGCGGGTGTTGCGGGCAAAGCGGGTCGCCAGGGTCGGGGTCGAGTACATGATGGTTTCCTTCGATCGTTGAGTGTTCGAAGGGCGGGCGCGGCTCGGTTGTTTGTGGACCAGCTTCACGCCTACCCTATGAGGGTTCAGGCGTCGGCGTGCGCCGGCTGGCGCGCGCTGCGGGGCTTGCGGCTCGCAGCCGGGGCGCTGGGGC